>JBAXLV010000260.1:0-4257 GCA_037134635.1 Alcaligenaceae bacterium | reverse complement strand
ATCCCCACCGCCAGGCTTGCCGCCGACGGCATCAATCGCACCGGCCCAGCGCTGCTCTTCTAAAGATTTGTCGCCACCCGCGATTTCGTCACGACCAATGACTTCGGCCGCGCCAATACTTTTCAAATAAGCCGCTTCTTTGTCTTTCTTTCCTGTGCTGGCGACGACGCGATAGCCTAGTCCCGCCAACATATCAATGGCAAACGATGAACTACCGCCCGTTCCGCCAGTGACCAAAATTGGTCCATGCTCAGGCTTAACACCGCGCAACAACAACTCGTCCACAGCCAGCGCAGAGGTGTACGCGGCCAAACCCATTGCGACTGATTCAAAGGGATCGGTATCCTCGGGCACGTGCGCCGCCCAACTGCCAGGCACGCGCACGTATTCGCTGTACGCGCCATCGCGACGCATACCGAACTCGCGTCCGCCCTGAACAGTCACCACATCACCCACCTTGAACTGTTCATTTGAGGACTCGACCACTAAGCCTGCCACCTCAACGCCTGGCACCGCAGGCAAGTTTGACAACACCTTGCCAACGCCGGTCACTGCTCGCGCATCTTTGTAGTTCACCGCTGCATACTGCGATTGGATCAGTACATCGCCTGGCGCGAGGTCGTCAAGAGTTTGCTCAATCATTCGACTGATGCGTTGTCCATTTTCTTCGTAGAGTTTGATTGCTTTGAATTTCACTTTTTATCCTCACTGCCGCTGAATCACTGCACCGCTCGCGAGCAAAGCCTCAACCTCGGAAACAGAAAAGCCAAATTCAGCAAGAATTTGACAGCTATGCTCGCCAAGCGCAGGGGGGCCATACCGTACACGCGACTGCGCATCGCGATCGCCCGCAGCAAACCCAGGCATGCGCACTAGGCCGGCAACCGAGCTATGCGTATCAACAATCACGCCGTTATGCGCTAACTGTGGTGATTGCATCACCATATCGTAATCTGCAATGGGGCCACAAATGATGTCGGCCGCCTCAAAGAGTTCTTGCCACTCAAATGATGTTTTATGCGCTAACAACACTTTAAGCTCTTGCATCAGGGCATCGCGATTGGCCACACGCTTGGGGATCGTTGCGAAATCAGCGTGGGTTGCGAGATCTGGCTTGCCCAACAAGTTACAGAGCGCAAGCCAGCGATCATCATGATAGGCCGCAATCATGATCCAACCATCTTTGGTCGGATAGGCTTCGTTGGGCGCCGAATAGGGTGCCGCTGTACCCGTACGCAAGGGCAATTCGCCACTTGATAAGTACGAGGCAACAGACGACAACTGCAGCATCAAAGCGCTGTTGTATAACGAAAAATCAAGATGCTGCCCTTGACCCGTGGCTTCACGCACACGCAAGGCCGCCAACACTGCTGAGGTCGATACAAAGCCGGTCACCATATCCACAGCGGGCACAAGGACCTTCATGGGCGGAGAGTTCGCATCACCAATATTGCTCATCAAACCCGATACAGCCTGCACGATTCCATCTACACCTGCCTTGTCGCGCCACGGGCCCGTTTGGCCATAGGCCGACACTGAACCAAAAATCACACCACGATTAATATCACTTAGCGCGGCATAACCGACGCCCAGCTTATCCATCACCCCGGGGCGAAAGCTTTCAAGCACAATCGTCGAAGTTGCTGCCATCCGCTTCACCAGAGCTACGCCCTCTGGTTTTTTCAAATCAATCGCAATTGAACGCTTGTTGCGATTAAAGCTCATCGACACGACAGATTCGCCCTCTTGCCAGGGCGGGCCAAGTTTGCGGCCGATATCACCGCCCGGCGACTCAACCTTAATGACCTCGGCCCCCATATCACCCAACTGCATGCCAATCAAAGGGCCCGCACCGATCTGCGTGAAATCAAGCACTTTGATCCCCACAAGCGCATTATTAATATTCACGCTGCCCGCACTACTCATTTCTGTATTCCTATTTATCAATCTTTAAACCAATCGCCTTGATGGTTTTTTGCCAGTACAGTAAATCTCTTTTGATCATGTCATCCATCTGTTGTGGATTCAGGTAGGTCACAATAAAGCCTTGCCCTGTTAAACGCTCATTGGTTGCCCGGTCAGCAAGCGCGCGTCCAATTTCTGCAGACAGTTTTTCAACAATATCCTTGGGCGTGTTTGCAGGCGCCAGAATCGAGTACCAAAGCGGCACTTCGAAACCTGGCAACCCAGCAGCCTCAGCAATCGTCGGCACCTCGGGCATCGCCGCAGAACGCACAGCCGTGGTTAGGCCTAACGCACGAAGTTTTCCTGCCTTCACATGCTGCTCGAGTGATGCCATTGTGCCAATCGCACTTTGCACCTGCCCCCCAATCAAGTCTGCGATCGCCGGACCTGTCCCCTTGTACGGCACATGCGTCACTTTTACACCCGCAGAATAATTAAACACCTCAAAGGCAATGTGCTGCGCGGTACCTGTCCCTGGCGTACTATGGTTGAACTTGCTGGGATCTGCTTTGACCAACGCAATAAAACTTTTTAAATCAGTCGCAGGAATGGCAGGATTAATCACAAGCACCATTGGCACTGATGCAACCTGCGCGACGGCTACGAAATCTTTTTCGATATCAAACGGCACATTGTTGTCGAGCCAGGGATTAATCGTAATCTGATTCGATGCCATCAAAATGGTGTATCCATCAGGGGCCGACTTCGCAACAAATTCTGAGCCAATATTGCCGCCAGCACCGGCGCGATTATCGACAACAACCGACTGACCAAAAGCCTCTGCTAAACGCGGCGCAATTGCGCGCGCCAAAATATCATTACCCCCGCCGGGTGGAAAAGGCACGACAAAACGAATCGATTTATCTGGAAATTTTGCGAAACTTTGAGCAAGCAAAAGCTGTGGCGCCAAACTCAAGCCGCCTGCTATTGTCAGCACAAGTCGTATCGTCCATCGCTGCAGAGTAGAAACACACAGGCTCGGTCGCGCTTGGCGAGTGCTGCTCAGCTTGATACGTTGCATTATTTTTGCCCCCTATTTTTTTACGTCACTCACGACAACTTAACTCGGTGGACTCGTCTTGGGCAAGGTACCCAAAATAATTCCGGCGATGATCAAAACCGTCGCAATTAACAGTTCAGGCCCTAAGACCTCGCCCAGGAATAAACTCGAACAGAACAGGCCAATCAAGGGCACGCCCAACAACCCCATCGACACCCCTGCAGCCGGCAGATCGCGGCTCACGATATTCATCAACCAATACGCGATACCGTTACCAAATAAACTACCAAAACCAACAAGCAAAATCGCCTCAAGCGACCAGTCGAAGTGAGGCATGCCCTCCAAAGCAAAGGCCAATACGACTTGAGTGAGCCCCCCCACCAGCATCTGCCACGGCAGTAAAGCGAACAGCGGTGTCACCCACTTGTGCGCACGACCATAGACGATAGAAATCGCCCAAAGTAATGCCCCCATCAGCACAAAGCCGTGACCGATCAAAACGTTACGATCACCCCAGTCCATTGCACTGGGCTGCAAAATCAGCACGAGGCCCGACATACCAATCACCAACCCAAGAATTCGTCTTGGTGTAAACGACTCGTTCAAGAATAACCAGGCCGCAGGCAATACCCAAAGCGGTGTGGTGTAAGCCAGCACAATCGATTTTCCGGCGGGCAAATACTGCAGACCCCAACTCACTAGCACTGAAAAACCCACCATGTGTAACCAGCCAATGCTAAAAATCACCGGGATATCAGCACGTACCGGGATGCGTAACTGTTTGGTGGCGATGCACATCACAAAAAAAACAATACAAACAGGCACTAACCGAAACGCGGTTACCCAAACTGGGGACACAAACTCGAGTGACTTCTTTGCCATGACCCAATTCAGACCCCAGATCACAACCAGCAAGGCCAACAACAGAATCGCCCGACGTCGGCGAGCGGCTTCAAGAGGCATCAGTATCGTAGCGAAAGCCACCCGCTGCGTTGCGTTCAATACGTCCAATCGTTGGAGCCGGGAAGTGAGCAGGGAAAATCAGATTGCCCGTCTCGGCGTGCTTGTCAATCAACGCAGTACGAGATACTCGCGCCAAATCTTGATTGTCATCTGCGGTCGTCGACATATCGGGATAGCGCAACTGAATCTGATGATGAACAACGTCTCCGGTCAACACACCGCGCTGGCCCTCAGACTCAAGATTGATCACAATATTGCCAGGCGTATGGCCGTGACAAGGCTCGATCCACATCCCTTGATCGACTTCATGGCCATCGTCGACCAGTACC
>JBAXLV010000259.1:0-4274 GCA_037134635.1 Alcaligenaceae bacterium | reverse complement strand
GGGTTCGTCAGAACGTAAGATGTTTAGCTCATTTGAAAGCCTGTATAGCCCTCGCTTGCCACCTTGTCGCAAATTGTGCGGTAGTGGGCAAAGCCGCCCGCGTAGGGCATGAAGACTTGTGGCTTGCCTGGCACGTTTGCACCTAGATACCACGAGTGCTTGACTTTGGGCAGCAGGGTTGCCTGGGCAGCACGGTCAACCTCTTTTTGCCAAGCTTCGCTTGCGGCTTCACTGGTCTCGACGCAATTCAAGCCTTTGGCTTTCATTTTGCTGATGCAATCGCTGATCCACTCGACGTGTTGTTCGATGGTGGGCGGCATATTGCTGAGCACTGATGGGCTGCCTGGGCCAGTGATGGTGAACATATTTGGAAAGCCTGGCACTTGAAGCCCCAGATTCGTCTTGGGGCCGGCACTCCAGTAGTCTTTCAAGGTTCGTTTATTACGACCCACAATATCCAGCCTGACTAACGAACCTGTCATGGCGTCAAAGCCGGTAGCAAAGACGATGATGTCGACTTCGTATTCTTGCTCGGTGGTTTTAATCCCTTTGGCAGTAATCTTTTCGATGGGTGCCGAGCGCAAATCGACAAGCGAGACATTGTCACGGTTATAGGTCTCGAAGTAATGGTCATCAATCGGTGGCCGTTTGCCTGCAAACGGATGGTCGATATCCGAGAGGATTTCGCCCACTTTTGGGTCTTTGACGATGCCACGTATCTTTCCGCGGATAAAGTCTGCGGCAGTTTTGTTGGCTGCTTCATCGGTCAGTAGGTCACGGTACGACGCTCTGAATTGAAAGCCGCCCATTTCCCACTTTTCTTCGTAGGTTTTTTGCCGGACGTCTGCGGGTGTTTCAATGGCTGAGCGATCATCGATATAAAAAGCATGACCGTTTGTATTTGAGGTCATGACTTTATAGATGTCGGCAGAATGCTTTTTGGCGTACTCTTTAAATTCGTCGCTCAGGGGATGGTGCCGTGCTGGCAGACTGTAATTCGCCGTGCGCTGAAAAACAGTGAGATGCTTGGCTTGTGCCGCGATCACGGGGATGGCCTGGATGCCGGTTGAGCCGGTGCCAATAATGCCTACGCGCTTACCCGTGAAGTCAACGCCTTCGTGTGGCCACTGGCCCGTGTGGTACCAGTCGCCCTTAAAGTCACTGATGCCAGGGATTTTAGGTACGTTGGCGTTAGACAAACATCCAACCGCAGTGATCAAAAACTGCGCGTCGTATTGCTCTCCGGTGTCGGTTGATACTAACCAGCGATTGGTTGACTCATTGAAATGCGCCTGCGTCATGGCGGTGTTCAGTTTGATGTCTGA
Source organism: Alcaligenaceae bacterium (assembly GCA_037134635.1). Lineage (GTDB taxonomy): Bacteria > Pseudomonadota > Gammaproteobacteria > Burkholderiales > Burkholderiaceae_B > Zwartia. The sequence goes on along the minus strand of JBAXLV010000259.1, from coordinate 2,949 downwards.
GCGCAACTTGAGCTTGTCAGCCACAAAATTCATGTAACGTAAGATTTCAGCCTGTTGGGGATAGCGTTCTGACCACTCCCACTCTTGCACCAGCTCTTGTGAAAAGTAGTACATGTAGGTGTGGCTTTCAGAGTCGCAGCGCGCTCCAGGATAGCGATTCCAGTACCACGTGCCGCCCACGCCCGCGCCGCGCTCGATGACCTTGGCGTTAAGCCCCAATTTGTCGCGCAGGCTGTGCAGTTGGTACATGCCGGCAAAGCCCGAGCCAACAATAATGGCATCAACGCGTTGAATAGTTGCTGAAGTGTTCATAGCTCGTCTAAATTGGTTTTCGAAGGACTTTAAAATACCACAAGGGGCCTGGGGATGGTGAGTGCCGAGATTTTTAATCGCAAAAGATTCGGTACCAAAGACTAAAACCCGTCTTTGATCAGAATAATCGCCTCAACCTCAACCGTCATCCCATTGGGCAGCGAACCCATTCCTACGGCCGAGCGGGCATGTTTGCCGCGCTCGCCAAGCACTTCGACCAAAATATCAGAGCAACCATTGATGACCTTGGGTTGGTCGCCAAAGTCAGGCTCAGCGTTGACCATGCCCAACAGCTTGATGACTGCTTCGACACGATCAAGTGAGCCAATCGCTGCGCGTATCGTGGCTAAGAGTTGCAAGCCAACGCAACGCGCGTCGGCGTAGCCGCGTTCAACCGAGCAGTCACGACCCAAGCGCCCGATGCTGATTTGGCCAGCTTCGTCGCGCGGGCCTTGACCCGAGAGGTAGAGTAATTGACCGGCCCTGCGCCAGGGCACATAGCTTGCAATTGGCACAGGTGGTGTTGGCAATTGCAGGCCAAGTTCTTTCAGTTTTGCTTCAGGTGACATATTTTTCTCAACCACCGCCATATAGATATTTAGGGAGCCACAAGGTCATGCCAGGCCATACGTACATGATCGCCATGCAAATAATCACGATAAACATGTAAGGCATCATGCCTGCAAAAATCTGATTCAAGGTGACGTGCGGCGGTGCCACGCCTTTCAGATAGAACGCTGACATAGCCACGGGCGGCGATAAGAATGCCGCTTGCAAGTTCACAAAGACCAGTGTGCCCCACAGGATTGGGTCGATATTAAAGTGCGAAAGCATCGGCAAAAAGATTGGTACAAAAATCACGATGATTTCAGTCCATTCAAGTGGCCAGCCAAGAACAAATATCAAGGCCTGCGACAGCAGCATGAACTGAAGTGGTGAGAGGTTCATCCCTAGCACCCAGCTTTCGATAATTTGTTGACCACCCAAAATTGCGAAGACCGCTGAGAAGAGGGCAGAACCGACAAATAACCAGCAGACCATCGAAGTTGTCTTGGTGGTTAAGAACACCGCCTGTTTCATGCGCTCAAACGTAAACGAGCCCGACGACCAGGCAAGCAAAAAGGCACCCGCCGCACCGATGGCCGCCGATTCAGTGGCCGTGGTAATGCCAAGCAAGATCACCGCAAGCACCACGACCGTCAAAATACCCAACGGCATGACCGACTCAACGAGAAGTTTGAGAATTTCAAATTGCTCGTCTCTTAGCTTGCGGTAATAGTTGACCAGTAGCAGCAAGGTCAACACGCTCGTGATGCCAAAGTAAAGGTAGAAGTTATCCGAGGGCGGAGTGTAGACGTCTGGTTTTTGGCTATCCGCGTTATCGGGATCGGCATCCAACGCCATCAAACCACCGCTGCTGCTGCTTGAAGAGCGTGAGCTTGAAGTGCTCTCAGCGCCGATCTCGACTAAAGTTTCTTCTTGCGCTTTAGCTTGGGCTGAAACCGAGGGGCCTGGCAAAGGTTTGGCCATAACGAGCGCCGCTTGGGCCTCTTCGAACTGCGCCTTTGGGTGAATCACCACGTACCACCAAGTGCCTGCGATCAGCGCGACTGTCATGATCGCAGGAAACAGCGCTGAAATCAGGTTCTTAATAATGCGACTGTAGGTGATTCGCGCACCTTCGGGGGCGTTCAATAAAGGGCTCGGTACAAAGGCCGCTTTGACGGTTGCCACAAGAAAGTTAGTCGAATAGTGATCGCGCAAAAAGGCGACAGGCGCGGGGATTGGCACCTTCAATTGTTCGGGAGGCAGCTTTGGTGCAATCTTTGGGTCAATGAGTGCCCAACCGATCACATAGACCAAGTACAGCAATGCCAGAAAGAATCCAGGCAGCATCGCTGCAGCGTAAAGCTTGACGACCGATTGGCCAGCGACCGCTGCATACACAATAATCATCACAGAGGGTGGGATTAAGATCCCAAGTGTGCCACCCGCGGTAATGACGCCGCTGGCTAAGCGGACATCATAGCCAGCGTTTAGCATAGGCTTAAGAGCAATCACGCCCATCAGCACCACGACCGCACCCACTAAGCCACTGGCAATTCCCCAGAACGTGCAAATGACTAAGGTCGCGACCGCCAGCGAGGCTGGCATGCCCCGAAACGCGAGCTGCACGCTGTGAAACATTTTGTCGACTAAAGCGCCACGTTCCATGACGTAGCCCATCAGCACAAAGAGTGGGATTGACAATAACGTGTCGTTCGTCATCCCTCCGTAAGTGCGCTGAACCATCAGCGTGAAAATCTTGTTATTTGTCCAGACGTCGCTTGGATCGTAGAAGGCAAAGAAGCCAAACGCCATGCCTAAGCCCATCAAGGTAAAGGCGGTTGGAAAGCCCAACATAATCACGACAACGATCAGGCACAGCATCAAGAGGCCGAGATACGGATCGCTCATGACTTTTCTCCTTTCAGGCCACCAATGCGATGGTGGGCCTCTTCATCAATTGTTTTGGCACGTGCAATAGCCATATTCTTTGATTCTTCGTCAACGTAGGTTGACGCTTGTAGTTGTTGCTCGACCACATCAATCTCTTCAGCGTCTTTTAAACGCGCTGGCCATTCGCCGGTATTGAGG
>JBAXLV010000258.1:0-4307 GCA_037134635.1 Alcaligenaceae bacterium | reverse complement strand
CTGTTGACTCAATGCAAGACATGCGTTCAGAAATGTGTCTGTTGCTTGAAGAGGCTGGTATCCCCGTTGAAGTGCATCATCACGAAGTGGCCGGTGCCGGCCAGATGGAGATCGGCACAAAGTTCAGCACCCTGGTTACGCGCGCTGACTGGAATCAAATCCTGAAGTACACCGTGCATAACGTGGCACATGCTTATGGCAAAACTGCAACCTTCTTGCCCAAGCCTGTTGTCGGTGACAACGGTTCGGGTATGCACGTTCACCAGTCAATCTGGAAAGACGGTCAAAACCTGTTCGCAGGTAACGGCTACGCAGGCTTGTCTGAATTTGCGCTGTATTACATCGGTGGTGTGATTAAGCATGCTCGCGCGCTGAATGCGATTACCAATCCTGGTACCAACTCATACAAGCGTTTGGTGCCACACTACGAAGCGCCCGTGAAGCTGGCCTACTCAGCACGTAATCGCTCGGCTTCGATTCGTATTCCTTACGTGGCAAATCCAAAGGGTCGTCGTATCGAAACACGTTTCCCCGATCCCCTGGCCAACCCATATTTGGCATTCTCTGCCTTGATGATGGCGGGTTTAGATGGTGTGCAAAACAAGATTCACCCAGGCGATCCAGCAGACAAAAATCTGTATGACTTGCCACCTGAAGAAGACGCGAAGATTCCAACAGTGTGCAGCTCACTCGAGCAAGCGCTCGAAGAGTTGAACAAAGACCGCGAATTCTTGACCCGTGGTGGTGTGTTCAGCAATGCCATGCTTGATGCGTATGTGGATCTGAAAATGCAAGAAGTGAATCGCTTGCGTATGACGACACATCCCGTCGAATTTGACATGTACTACAGCCTGTAATTTGCTGTTTAACCTTGGAGTCAGGTCTGTGATGACCTGAATACAATGAACTCCGCTGAAGCCTTTGACCTACTTGCCACAACAGTTCTTTTATTGAACTCGACTGGCGAAGTGGTTGAGACGAATGCGGCGGCTGAAGTGATGTTTGGGCGGTCTCGGCGACACTTAGTGGGTCAGCCGGCCGCCTTTTTGTTTGACCGCGATCCTGCGCTTGAGCAGTCTGTGCAACAGGCCTGCTCCGGAGAGGTCGCCGATTGCCGGCAGTTTGCGCGTACGCGCCGAGGTGCGGAAACCGTTGAGGTTGCCGTGACGTCAGTCGCGCTCTCGCATCCGGTTTGGGCCGCGCTGATTGAAGTTAAAGATTTAGAGCAGCGTGTGTTGCTTGATCGTAGTATTCGTTTGGTTGGCGAGATCGATACGCAGCATGAGCTTTTGCGTAATCTGGCGCATGAAGTAAAAAATCCACTGGGTGGTTTACGTGGCGCAGCTCAGCTACTTGAGTCAGAGCTGCCAGATCCGGCTTTGCGCGAATACACCAGTGTGATTATCTCTGAAGCAGACCGCTTGCAGGCCTTGGTTGATAGACTCGCAGCGCCGCAGCGCATGCCGATACAGTGGCAAGCTGTCAATATTCATGAAGTATGTGAGCGGGTGTGTGCCTTAGTGCATGCTGAGTTTCGCGAGGTGTCGTTATTACGTGACTATGACGCCTCGATGCCAGAATTTCGGGCTGATCCCGCACGCGTGATGCAGGCTTTGTTAAATATTGTACGTAACGCAGCACAGATACTGACCAGTACCAATTCGACGCAATCGCCGCACATTACGATTAAGACCCGTATCGCACGTCAAGTATTGCTGCGTCACAAACAACATCGACTGGCCGTCGTAGTAAGCATCATTGATAACGGCCCTGGCGTGCCTGACGCGCTTCGCGATCGTATTTTTCACCCTCTTGTCACTGGTCGAGAAGGGGGAACCGGGCTCGGTTTGAGTCTGGCGCAAGACTTTGCGCAACAGCACGGTGGCGTGATTGAGTTTGATTCACAACCCGGGCACACCGAGTTTCGTTTGCAATTACCTATGGAGCCTTTATGAAACCCGTCTGGATCGTCGACGATGACCAAGCTATTCGCTGGGTGCTTGAAAAGGCCTTGAGTCGAGCCAATATTCCCACAAGAAGTTTTGTCAATGCTGCTGAAGTGTCATTGGCCTTGAAACTCGACTCGCCATCTGCCCTGGTGTCTGATATCCGTATGCCGGGAACCGATGGGCTGACTTTACTTAAAGAGGTGAAAGAAAAGTATCCAACGCTGCCCGTTATCATCATGACGGCTTACAGTGATCTGGATAGCACTGTTTCAGCCTTTCAGGGTGGTGCTTTTGATTATTTGGCGAAGCCGTTCGACGTTAATGAGGCTGTCGCCTTAATTTCCAGGGCGATGCAAGAACCGTCTGCTGAAGACGTATTGGCGCAAACGACAAATCCCACTGCGATTGCCTTAGATAAGGGGATGTTGACCCAATCTGCATCGGTCGCCATGCAAGAAGTGTTTCGAGCGATTGGTCGTCTGGCTCAATCTAACGTGACAGTGTTGATCACCGGTGAATCGGGTACAGGTAAAGAATTGGTTGCACGTGCGTTGCATAGCCATGGGGCACGTTCAAAAGGCCCGTTCGTTGCATTAAATACCGCTGCGATTCCGCGCGACCTGCTTGAGGCTGAGCTTTTCGGCCACGAGCGTGGTGCCTTCACCGGGGCCAATGCCTTAAGGCGTGGGCGCTTCGAAGAGGCAGGTGGGGGCACTTTATTTTTAGACGAAATTGGCGATATGCCTTTTGAGCTGCAGACAAGATTGCTGCGTGTCTTATCCGAAGGTACATTTTATCGAGTGGGTGGTGCTCAACCTGTACGTGTGGATGTACGTATTGTAGCAGCCACGCATCAGCCCCTTGAAGAGCGCGTGCAAGAAGGTAAGTTTCGCGAAGACTTGTACCATCGCCTGAACGTGATTCGTCTACGCTTACCTGCGTTGCGCGAAAGACGCGAAGATGTTGCTGATTTGGCGAAACACTTTCTGGCGGTGTCTGCCAGGTCGGTGGGCGTCCCGGTTAAGCGTCTTTCTGAAGCCGCTGTGCAAGCGCTGTCGCAGTTTGATTATCCGGGCAACGTTCGACAGCTCGAGAACTTTTGCCATTGGCTGACTGTGATGGCACCCGGACAAACAGTCGAGATCGGCGATTTGCCGCCTGAAGTGCGTGCTGCTAAAACCATGCTGACGCGGGTCAGTGGGGATGGCGTGTCTGACGCAACGCAAACCTGGCAGCAGTTATTGGCACTTGATGCAAACGTGCGTCTATCCCGTTCAGAACCAGAAGTTTGGACTGCACTGACACGCCAGTTTGAGCGCGCGTTGTTGCAGTCGTCGCTCGAAGTTTGTCGTGGTCGCCGCGTTGAAGCCGCTGCGCGCTTGGGGATGGGTCGCAATACGATCACCCGTAAATTGCGAGAATTGGGAATGGATCCCGTCGGTACCGATACAGACGCTTGAAGGGTGATCAATCTTCAGTCTCTTTTGGGTGCAGAGAGTTTTGTTTTTTGAGCTGACTTAATCCTTTTAGCTATTGAACGGTACAATCCAATAGCTAATTTAAGGATTTCGATCATGCCTAAGTCAATCATTCATACTAATGCGGCACCGGCTGCAGTGGGTCCGTATTCGCAGGCCGTGGTAGCGCCGGCCGGACGAACCGTCTATCTGTCTGGGCAAATCGGCTTAGTACCTGCGACAGGCCTGCTGGTCTCAGAAAATTTTGAGGCACAAGTGCGTCAGTCGTTTGCCAATATGCAGGCGGTCATTGAGGCCGCAGGTGGCCGCCTTGAGAGCATTGTCAAACTCACGTTGTTTTTAACAGATTTAGGGCAATTTACAATCGCCAACGGGATTATGGCTGAGCTATTGCCCGAGCCATTTCCGGCGCGCTCTACAGTGGGTGTTGCAAGCTTACCCAAGGCTGCACAGTTCGAAATCGAAGCGATTATCGTGATCTAAATACACGCGTAATCGACTCGACTGTGGTCTCGCAACCTCGCACCCAGGTCAAAGGCTTGGCGCCCGCTAAGGCGGTGTCGACGACCAAACAAAAACTAGAACGTCTTGGTTTGCATTCTGCGCAAGATTTGATCTTGCATTTACCTTTACGCTACGAAGACGAAACCGAGATTATGCCGATCGCGACCTTGCGACCAGGGCGTTCGGCGCAGATTGAAGGTGTCGTGATACGCTCCGACGCCAGTTATCAACCACGCCGTCAGCTCACCGCCGTCTTACAAGATGAAAGCGGAGAGATTGGTTTGCGGTGGCTGACCTTCTATCCGAATCAGCAACAACAAATGCAAGTAGGAAGGCGCTGGCGAATCCGGGGTGAAGTGCGCGGTGGGCTACACGG
>JBAXLV010000257.1:0-4313 GCA_037134635.1 Alcaligenaceae bacterium | reverse complement strand
CGGCTCACCGACAAAGCAGCCCGCGGGATGAATATTGGCAGCTGCCAAATCACGAATTAAGGTTTGCACACCAATGCACCCAACCTCTTCGTCATAGGTCAAGCCGATATGCAGAGGCTGCTTTAGTTCACTATGCATGTACGCCGGCAACATCGCGAGCGAGGCTGCGATAAAGCCTTTCATGTCGACCGCACCGCGGCCATAAATACGGCCGTCAGCAATATGCGCTTTAAACGGGTCCGTATCCCAGGCCTGCCCATCAACCGGCACCACATCGGTATGGCCACACAACACGATACCGCGCGTTTTTTGATCGCCTAGGGTGGCAAACAAATTGGCTTTACGTTTTTCAGCGTCGTAAGACAGGCGTGTGACAAGACCTAAACCCTTTAAGTGATCACGCACAAACTCAATGAGCCCTAAGTTTGATTCGCGACTGGTGGTGTCAAAGGCCACCAGAGTTTTGATCAGTTCGATGGTGTTTGCAAGTGTGGTCGAAGTCGTCATGTGTGGCTCAGTTTATTTAGGGCTTAGTTGATTTCAAAAACCTACTGCGGTCTGAACTCATTGGCCAAGGTGTACTCATCCGTACGCGGTGTGTACACCACGCCTTTTTTAGTCGCCCAAGTATTAATTTGATGATGGATCGGCACAATACCAACATCTTTCATCGACATGATGGTGGCCTCTTGTAGCAAGGCTTCGCGCTGTTTGTCATCGATCGTGCTCATGGCATTGGCCAAGACGGCATCCATCTTAGGGTTTGAATAGCGACCCCAGTTAAATGTGCCTAAGCCCTTGTCAGGCTGATTGGTCGCCACCAAAGGGCGCAAAGCCGAAGACGATTCGCCGGTTGATGCCCCCCAACCCAGCATCGTCATTGAAAACTCAAGCTTGCTGGCACGGCCTAAATAAACGGCCATTGGCATGGTTTGGATTTTTGTCACGATGCCGGCACGCGTCAGCATTTGTGCCACGGCCTGCGCGATCTGGTCATCATTCACATAACGATTGTTCGGCGCATGCAAAGTCAAAGCAAAGCCATCTGGATAGCCAGCTTCAGCCAATAGCTTTTTAGCACCTGCTACATCCACTTTTTCAGGCGTCAACGAAGGGACATGACCAAACATGGGGGCTGGCACGAGGTTGTCGGTCGGCAAAGACAGGCCTTCCATCACGCGCGTTTTGATCGCCTCGCGGTCAATCGCTTTAGAGATGGCCTGACGAACACGCAAATCTTTAAAGGGATTTTTGGTCAGTGCTGTGCCGTCTTTGGCGGTAACAAACGGAGTCACATCACGTTGCTGATCCAGATTGAAGAAAATAATGCGATGCGACGTTTTGGTTGAGGTTAAGAGGTTTGGATTGGCTTTGATTTTTGTCAGGTCAGGCGTGGGGATGTTTTCAATGGCATCCACATCACCTGCAAGCAACGCGGCCACGCGGGTCGGGTCGTTGGGCAAAATGCGCAGTGTGACCTTTTCCCAGTCTGATTTTCTACCCCAATAGCCATCGTTACGCACCAGTTCAACGCGATCGCCACGTTTGAACTCGCCATATTTAAATGGGCCCGTACCGATGTTGACCTTACCCGCGTTGAAATCTTCAGTGGTAGCGGTTTCAGCCACTTTTTTCGATACGATATAAACCGTCGACAAATCGTTAGGCAGTAATGGGTAAGGCGCAGCCGTTTTGAAACGAATTGTGTTGTCATCTACGATTTCGCTCGAAATGATCGCCTTGGTGTACACCGTAAATGGGCCCGGGCTATTTGGGATCTTGCCCACGCGGTCGTAGCTAAATACGACGTCAGCTGCCGTAAATGGGCTGCCATCATGAAACTTCACGCCCTTGCGCAACTTGAATTCCCAAGTTGTCGGGTCGATGGTCTTCCAGGACTCAGCCAAGGCGGGGATCAGACGCGAGTCTGCATCCAAGCCAACCAATTTGTCATAAATATGCTCAGCAACCCCGTTATTTGGAAATAAATTCACAAAATGCGGGTCCATCGACGTAATGTCGGCCCCTACCCCAATGCGCAGGTTGGCGGCGTGTGCTGAGAACCCAATTAAGGCTGCAGCAATCGGAAGCAATATGAGATTAGATAAACGGCGTAGACGCATGGCAAACTCCTGTGTATTGTGTGACGATTCTAGCTGAATTAAGCTTGGGCGAATCCCTCTATGTAGAATACCGACACAAACGAGCTTTTAGACCCTGTATTGGAGACATAAAAATGGACTTACAACTGACAAATCGCGTGGCCATCGTGACCGGCGGCTCGCAAGGCATTGGTAAGGCGTGCGCAGCCAAATTGGCTGAAGAAGGCGCCACCGTGGTGATCGCGGCCCGTGGGCAAGAATTGCTTGATCAAGTGGCTGGTGAAATCCGCGCAGCTGGCGGCAAAATCATGGCGATTACAGCCGACGTCAGCAAAGAGGCTGATTGCGCCCGCCTGATCCAAGAAACTCTCAAAGCCTACGGCCGCATCGACATCCTGATCAACAACGCCGGCACCTCATCTACCGGTGAGTTTGAATCCGTGACCGATCAAACCTGGCAAGCCGACTTTGATTTAAAACTGTTTGCTGCAATCCGTTTGTCGCGTTTAGCGATCCCAGAAATGCGCAAAAACAAATGGGGCCGCATTATTAACGTGACCAATATTGGCGCCAAACAGCCAAAGGCCAAATCCATGCCAACCACGGTTACCCGTGCGGCAGGCCTGGCCATGACAAAAGCGTTGTCAAAAGAGTTTGCCGCTGACAACATTTTGGTCAACAGTGTTTGTATCGGTTTGATTCGCGCGGGTCAGCACGAGCGTAAAGCTGCTAAGGCTGGCATCCCAGTCGAACAACTGTATGAAACACAAGGCAAAGAAGTGCCTTTGGGTCGCGTCGGCCGTGCTGAAGAAGTTGCCAACGTCGTCGCATTCTTTTCGTCTGAAGCCTCGAGCTATGTCACGGGTAGTAGTGTGAATCTGGATGGTGGTACTTCAGCAGTGATGTAATGTTTGTTTGAGGCTTGCTCACGCGATGAACTTAACCTAAAGTCAAGTTCATCGCGACTTCACCTCAAACAACACAGAAACCCGAATCCACTACTTGACGATTTGTCCGCCTTTTTGCGCGGGTGACTTACCGCTTTCAAATCGTAAGGTATGGCCACACAGCAAAACAAAATGTCGGAGAGACTCATGCGTTTTTTTTCTAGCACCACCCGCGCCCTCCTCGCTGGAGCCGCCTTAGCGACGACTCTTATAAACACGGCTGTTGCACAAGCCGATTACCCGAATCGCCCAGTTTCTGTGATTGTTCCGCAAGCCACAGGTGGCGCGAATGACACAATTGCACGCATCGTTGCTGCCAAACTAAGCGAGGTGCTCGGCCAACAGTTTGTTGTAGAAAACCGCTCTGGCGCCGGGGGCAACATCGGTACCGCGGCCGCGGCTAAAGCCAAGCCTGATGGTTACACCCTTTTGCTCACCACAAACAGCACGCAAGTGATCAACCCTTGGCTCTACACGACAACTGGTTTTGATCCTCTCAAGGATTTCACCCCTGTCGGTCTTGTTGCAAGTGCCGGCTATGTGCTCGTGGTCAACTCTGCCTTCCCAGCTAACAATGTGAATGAACTCATCGCACAGGCGAAAGCCAATCCCGGAAAAATTAACTACGCTTCAGCTGGCAATGGCACGCTCAATCATCTCATCGTTGAGATGTTCAAGCAAAAAGTTGGGATTGATATGCAGCACATCCCCTACAAAGGCGCGTCTGCTGCGGCAACCGATGTTGCAGGTGGCACCGTCCCTGTCTCTGTGCAAAGTGCACCGTCTTCGCTTTCCTTCCTTGCTTCAGGCAAGATCAAAGCCTTAGCCGTCACGAACGAAAAGCGTATCGCTGCATTACCCGATACGCCCTCTATGAGCGAATCCATCCCCGGCTTTGGTTCAACACCGTGGTACGGTATTTTGGCTCCAGCTGGCACACCAGCCGCCATTGTTGACAAACTCAATGCCGCGATCAAAACCGCCTTGGCAGATAAGGATGTTCAAGACAAGCTGATCAAACAAGGCTGCGAAGCCTTGCAAAACACGCCCCAACAATTCGCCGTACTACTCAAGGATGACCTTGCGACTTGGGAAAAAATTGTTAAAGATTCTGGCGCACGCGTGGATTAAGCGACATCAGGTAATTAGAGTCTTCTCTCGGCGGGGGAGCCTCTGCAGTACGACCAGAGCCTTAAGGACAACATCATGAGAAAAGACATTAAGTTTTTTGCCGGCGGCTGTGAGTTAGATGGTTGGTTGTACA
>JBAXLV010000256.1:0-4341 GCA_037134635.1 Alcaligenaceae bacterium | reverse complement strand
CTTTTAGCCCAGCAACACTTTCCGAGCGTGCAAGCACCATCGCAAAGCCAGCATCTGGGTTCGAACAAAACCACTTGTCGCCAGTCAGGGTCCAACGACCATCCGCGTCCTGGGTCGCTTGCGTTGCCGTGGCGCTCACGTCTGAACCCGCGCCTTGTTCCGTCATAAACATCGCGCCTTGATGTAGGGCATCAAAGTCCTGAGTGGTGACCATAGGCAAGATTTTTTCGACAAGTGCCGAGTCGCCAAATTTACGTAAAGTGCGCGCAAGCGAATCAGTCATGCTCACTGGGCAACACAAGCCAAACTCAGCCTGAACAAATAAATAGGTGAGTGCGTATTTAGCCGCTGGCGGCATAGGTGCAGGCCAGTTCAACACACCTCCACGGTGCGACATCGCAGCTAAGCCGAACTCGCTGTATGCATAACGCTCGAGCGCGACGTAAGCGGGATGCTTATTGACCTGAGAGGTGTCAATGCCGGCTCGGGTACGCACCGAAAGAGTCGGGGGATATTTATCGGCGACGCCGGCCAGATCATCTAGCAAAGAGCCGGCTAAAGCACCCAGCCGTTGTAAATGTGGCAGCAAATGTTGATGCAAATCTTTCGGCAGGTAACAGGCAAGAAGATCTCGCCCAGCGTCTGCATTAAATAAATTAATACCGTGCGCATCAGGAACTGGATGCTCGATCTCAAGAGGATTGTTGAACATTAGCGAAACACTACCGTCTTACTGCCGTTTAATAATATTCTGTGCTCGACATGACTAGACACGGCGCGCGACAGCACACGCGATTCAATATCGCTTCCTACGTCAGTTAAATCCTGTGCACTCATGCTGTGATCTACGCGCTGAATGTCTTGTTCGATGATGGGGCCTTCGTCCAGATCATGCGTTACGTAATGCGCTGTGGCCCCAATGATCTTGACGCCACGCGCATGCGCCTGATAGTAAGGTCGTGCACCTTTGAAGCTGGGTAAAAAGCTGTGATGAATATTGATCGCTTTGCCTTGTAGGGCAGCGCATAGCTCAGGCGACAAAATTTGCATGTAGCGAGCAAGCACCACCAGGTCGATATCCTCGCGTTTGACGATTGCAAGCATCGCGGCCTCTTGTGCGGCTTTGGTGTCGGGTGTGACCGGCAGGTGATGAAAGGGGATGGCGTAAGATTTTGCCATCAAGGCAAAATCTTGATGGTTAGACACAACCCCTGCAATTTCGGCCTTAAGTTGTTTTGAATGGACTCTAAACAGTAGATCGTTCAGGCAATGTCCTTGCTTGCTCACCAAAATCAGTAGCCGTGCTTTTTTTTGAGCATCATGAATTCGCCAGTTCATATGAAACTGCGGCGCTAAGATCAAAAAATCTGTTTTGACTTGTTCGATGCCTACTTGGTTAGGCAACGTAAAGTGCACGCGTAAAAAAAATTGCCTAGTCTCTGCGTCGCCAAACTGCTGGGCATCAATGATATTGCCTTGATGCTTGAGCAGCAAGCCGCTGACGTTATAAACAATGCCAGTTCGGTCAGGGCAGGCTAAGGTCAGGATGAAGTCGTGGACAGGCATGCGAGAGTCTCTTTTGCGATAGCCAGGCTAGAAGTCAGACCTGGGGATTCAATACCAAATAAATTCACTAGTCCAGGGATTCCGTGGGCGGAGGGTCCGGCAATCATGAAGTCTGCTGCGGGCTCATGCGGGCCAGAAATTTTTGGTCGAATCCCTGAATAGGTCGGCGACAAAGTGCCATCTTGCATCCCGGGCCAGTAGGTGCGCACAGCCTCATAAAAACCTTCGCAGCGGGCGGGGTCAACGGTGTAGTCGACGTGATCAATCCATTGCACATCAGGCCCAAATTTGGCTTGACCGCCTAGATCGAGCGTCAGGTGCACGCCTAAGCCTGCGTGATGGGGTGTTGGATAGATCAATCGCGTGAAAGGAGCGCGGCCCTGCAGGCTGAAGTAGCTGCCCTTGCACAGATACTCGGTGGGAATCGAAGCGGCTGGGATCCCTTGAATTTTTCGAGCCAAGGTCGGCGCATGCAGGCCCGAGGAATTGATCAGCACATTGCACGACAGAGTCATCGCCTCTGCGCCGCCAAACTGCAAATCAAAACCGCCCTCACTACGGACCTTGCCTGACAAAAGCGGCGTATGAAAAACGCATTGAGCGCCCGCGTTCTCGGCGTCGCCTTGATAGGCGAGCATTAAGCCATGACTATCAATGATGCCAGTGGAAGGTGAGAGTAGGGCTGACGTGCAAAATAAAGCGGGCTCAAGCGCCATGGCTTGTTCAGCCGACAATAGCTCTAGGTCGGTGACGCCGTTGATGTGCGCTTTTTTTGCGATTTCAGTCAGTGTCGGGATTTCTTCATCAGAAGTGGCAACAATGAGTTTGCCGATCCGTTTATGCTTGACCCCATGTTCGGCGCAATAGGCATATAAAAGATGGCGACCCTCGACGCACAGACGTGCTTTGAGGCTGCCCGCAGGGTAATAAATACCTGCATGAATCACTTCTGAATTACGCGCGCTTGTGCCTGTACCAATTCCTTCGGCAGCTTCAACGATCATCACCTCACGCCCGCTCTGGGCCAGGGCCCGGGCAATGGCTAAGCCGACTACGCCTGCGCCGACGACGATGCAATCAATATCTGTGCTCATGAATCGATTTATTTTTGAAGATTGGGGGTTAAATCGTAGCCGCCTGCGTGGTAAACCAAAGGCAAGACCTCGGAGTGTGCGCAGTGTTCAACTTCGCCGATAAAAATAACGTGGTCGCCCTCATCGTAGCGACTTCGGTTAAAACACTCGAACCAAGCCGCGCAAGGCAAGTCTAGTCGCGGCGCGCCACCTGGCGCCTGGGTGAGCGGTACATCGGCAAAGCGTTCAGCCGCGGTGCCTCGTGTAAAGCGATGTGACACGCCGAGCTGTTCGTGACTCATGACATGAATCACATAGCGTTCACAGCCCGCCATCGTTGCCATGGACGATGAGCTGCGCGACAGGCTGAAGAGCACCAGTGGCGGCTCAAGGGATACCGAGTTGAATGAACTCACCGTGAGCCCGACAGGTGCTTGCCCCGAAAGGGATGCGGTGATCACTGCGACGCCTGTCGGAAAGCGGCCGAGCGTTGCGCGAAAAGAAGACGAATTGAAACTTGGTGCAGAAGCTGTCATGTCAGGGCGAGAGACGTCCGAGTGTCCAGCCAGTGCTGGATCGTTGGTAGGAGAGGCGATCGTGTAAACGTGAGGGACGCCCTTGCCAGAATTCAAAATATTCTGGGTTTAAGCGATAGCCGCCCCAATGGGGGGGCCGTGGCGGTTGTTCGCCATATTGTTGTTGTATGGCTGCGGTGCGGGCCTCGAGTTCAGTCAGGGTCGTTGGTTGGCTTTGTGCCGAGACCCAGGCACCTAGGCGAGACCCAAGCGGGCGGCTATGAAAATAGTCGTCGGATTCTTGCGCAGATACTTTGGAGACCAATCCATTGATGCGTACTTGGCGCTCAAGGGGTTGCCAAAAAAAGTTGATGCTTGCCCATGGTTGCGCGCAAAGGTCTTGGCCTTTACGCGAGTTGTAATTTGTAAAAAAGACAAAACCGGCTTCGTCAAACCCTTTGAGCAAAACGATGCGCGCCGATGGACGGCCTTGTGCATCGGCTGTCGCGAGCGTCATGGCGGTGGGTTCTGGCACGTTTTGTTCGAGCGCTTGATCAAACCAGATGCCAAATTGTTCAAACGGCGATCCCTTTGCATCTTGCTCGAGCAATATCCCTTTTTCGTAACTTTGACGTAGATGCGCGATCGACATGATGAATCCAGTGTGGGTAAAGAAATAGCGCAGGCAACGCCCAGCTTGCGCGCAGCACTAAGTGTACCGTGGCGCCAAGTTTGTTATTGCTGTTGCTGCTGCTGTTGTTCAAGGCGTTTGGCCAATTGGGCGAGACGCGCATCAAAAATACCGGCTGTTTTCAGGGCCGTTGCAGTTTGTGTCACATAATCCAGGCACGAACCATAGGTTCCATGTGCCTTGAGGATGATGTTGACTAAGTCGTCCTCAGGGGGCTCTTGCACATAAGCTGGCCCATTGTGATTGATGACGAATGCCATGGCTAGAACTTCACCCATTGGGGTTGCACATGTTAGCCAGCTGGGTAAATAAGCGCCGGTCGCCATTTCACGCTTCCATACGGAATCAAAGGTTTGCGGCACCTGGTCGCTTGCAACTTTAAAGACCATCCCTTGGCAGGCTCCACTTTGCTCTAGGCCAAAGACCAAGCCGGGTATTTCAGGGGTGCCTCGGTTGATCCGTGACCATAGGCAGAGTGATCGGTGATAGCCCTCTA
>JBAXLV010000255.1:0-4377 GCA_037134635.1 Alcaligenaceae bacterium | reverse complement strand
CAAGCACCGTTGCGCCTGGCAGATATTGGGGCGCTAAAAAGACCGTCTCGTCTGCTCTGGGCAATCTTAACGACATTAAGCAACTTGGTGGCGGTTCGATATCGTTCGAGACCCATTGATGCAGCGCGACAAGCTGCGCGCGTAAAGGCGGCGACCAGTCTAACTGCCCATGAAACAGTTCACATTCTTTATTTTTTTCGCGCACATTTAAATGTGCGGCCCCTGCCAGATCGTACATCCGCACTTCGGCCGGTAACGCAATATCAGTCGTGCCGTGGGAACCTGTTCTAGTCAAGGATGCTCTGCCACCCATGTAGTCAATATGAAAATGCGCGACGAATATTTTAGGTGGCGACTCACCACGCGCCTTTAACTTTGCCACAACCTGGTCGTAACTAAAAGGCTCTTCATGCACGCCACGATGCTCAAGATTAGGCGGTGCAGGCGTACTACTAGCCACCGAAGCAGGACCAGAACCTGAATCCATCAACGGTAGTTGTCCAGCAGCCCCACCCACAAGATGAAACCCATTGATGACCTGTTTGCCATCCACCACATTAAAACCGTTTAATAGAAAGCTTTTTAAAAACCTTGAAGTCTGCGAGTAGCCTGCCGCAAAGACACGCTTGACTGCGCCGGCAAGTGGATTGTCGGACTGTTGACTATCGCGCAAATAGCGCGACAGGTCTCGCACCGCCGCAAAACCAGTCGCCTCAATAAATCGTTTGCTACCTGCGTCATCGAAAAAACAGGGAGGTTCGATCCCTTGCGCCAGCTCCCATTGCACCGCCACAGTCATAAAGCCCTGTTCTTGCAAAAAGCCAATGCCTGCATCAAGCGATCCAATCATAAGCGGCCGCGCGCGCGGACTGTTGTAAAACGCGTGACTAATCGGCAAGCCTCGATTGGGAATATCGATTAACAACGCCCCATTACTTTGTAAAGGATTTTCAGGGGTGGTTAAGATGAATCGAGTTTTATATTCAATATTGCCTCGCGCATTGCGCTGCGCTTTAACCAAATCTGGAATCGTCTCTGTTGGACTGAGCTCACCGAGTGCCTCGCCTTCGATTCGTATAAACGGAACAGAACGATACGACCCAAGCGAAGTGGTACTGACCGTTTTGAGTTCGATCATTCTTGAAGAGGTAATAAGCATCGCGAATATCAAAAAGAGTTGAAAAAAAATATCAGACGATTTGATTGATCGCCTCTGATATACATCGCCTTCATGAGCCTGCACTGATGCCTGATGATACGACTAAGAAAGCGCTTTGTTAACTCATTTGTAGCGTAACGAGGTATATTGCTTGAACAACAATACACACATACTCAGGAGCCAACTATGTGGGAAGAAAGCGAACGTTACCCCGATCCTCGCGTGATCTCGTTAGACCCGTCATTTGACGCTTATCGGCTTGCCTTGGCCTCGGTTGAACGCCTGGCAACGGGCTTTCGCTGGGCCGAGGGCCCTGTGTGGTTTGGCGATGGTCGCTATTTGCTTTGGAGTGATATCCCGAACAATCGCATCATGAAATGGGAAGAAGAAACGGGGGTCGTCAGTGTCTTTCGCCAGCCCTCGAACTGGGCCAACGGCCACACCCGCGATCGCCAAGGCCGACTCGTCAGCTGCGAACACGGTCGGCGCGTCACGCGCACAGAGTACGACGGCACGATCACGGTACTGATGGACTCGTTTCAGGGCAAAAAACTCAATGCACCCAACGATCTGGTCGTGAAGTCAGACGGTTCGATCTGGTTTACTGATCCGCCCTTTGGTAGTCTGGGTAATTATGAAGGCGTCAAGTCACCAATCGAACTGCCTCACTCGGTGTACCGCATTGATGGGGTAACAGGTGTCGCCACGCTGTTGACAGATCAGCTTAAAGGGCCCAATGGCTTGTGTTTTTCGCCTGACGAAAGTCTGCTTTATGTTATTGAATCACGTGCCACACCCAATCGCTTGATTCAGGTGTACGACGTGGTTGATCACGGCACCAAGATTGCAAACGGTCGTGTGTTTCTAGACGCAGGTGCTGGCAGCATTGACGGTTTACGCGCAGATATTGATGGCAATCTTTGGTGCGGTTGGGGCATGGGTACGCCTGAACTTGATGGCGTAATGGTTGTCTCGCCCGCAGGCAAAATGATTGGCCGCATCGCGTTACCAGAACGCTGCGCCAATCTGTGCTTTGGTGGATTGAAGCGCAACCGCTTATTTATGGCCTCGTCACATTCAATCTACTCCTTATATGTGAATACCCAAGGCGCACTTGGGGGGTGATTCGCAAGGCCTATTAGCCATGGATAACCCTTGTAGACGCTGCAAGCAGTACCGACTACTTTGGTCGCAGAATATTTTGAATGGAAAAACAATGAAAAAAATTCTCATATTCGCAATGTCGGTACTCGTGTTTGGGACAGGACCCAATACTAGCTGGTCGCAAGCGTATCCCAACCGTTCAATTAAGATGATCGTGCCATTTCCTCCGGCGGGCGCCGCTGACGTCACAGCGCGCATTGTGGCAAAGGCCTTGTCTGAAGACCTTGGGCAACCGGTCATTATCGACAATCGAGGCGGTGCAGACGGTGCGATTGCAGGGGTCGCCGCGATCAATTCGCTGCCTGACGGCTACACCTTACTGTTTGCCACTACGACCGGGATGAATGCTGCGCCGACGATGCGCAAGGTACCCCCGTATGATCCTTTGACGGCCCTCACCCCTATCTCGCTGGTCGGAAAATTTGGATTTTTTCTGATGATTAACGCCGAGGTACCCGCAAAAAACATGAGCGAGTTTCTTGCCTATGTTCGCGCGAACCCAGGCAAAGTGAACTATGCCAGTGGTAACGGCACGAGCATCATTACAACAGCACAATTTGCACTAGAAACGAAACTGGATATGGTTCATATTCCCTACAAAGGGGATGCACCAGCAACTACGGATTTGATTGCTGGGCGAGTTCAAATGCTGATTGGCACACCAGGCGGCGCCCTGCAACAGGTTGAAGAGGGCCGTGTGCGAGTCTTGATGACCTTATTGCCAAACCGAAGTCCTCTGGCGCCGACTGCGCCAACTGCACAAGAAGTTGGTATCAACAATATGTCGATTAGCCCTTGGGGTGGCCTATACGGACCCGTTGGGATATCAACAGAGGTGGTGAATCGCGTGGCGCTCGCCATGAAAAACGTCGCGGCACGCAAAGATGTACGAGAGCAACTTGGGACGATTGCCTTTGAGCTTCAGAGCTCTACGCCCGCTGAGATGAATCAGTTCAACAAAGATCAGCTTGCAACTTGGCGCAAGGTTGCTGATGCGATCAATCTTGAGCGTAATTAAGACGCCACTTTTGCGATGACCTTCGCAACCGTAGCCATTGGTTTCAACGCTTGAACACCCTTTGCCCACATCTCCTAGGGGATCGTTAGATCTTGATGGGTGCTCAGTCGTTAAGCCCAGTCTGGTTCTTTCCAAACCACATCATCATCAATTGGCCAGACCGGTCTAGGCAGAGCTTTAAACGTTAAGCGCTTTAAATTAGGCGTCGTTAAACCGGGGCTGTCGACATCCACAATTTGTTCATCAGGAAAGAACTCATCAAACCCAGCGCGATAATGACCGCGACTTTTAACGATGAGGCATTGAATCTTTGCGATGTCGATGCCATGCATTTCAAGCATGACAGGCTCGGCTAACTGACGACGCAAACTGCCAACGACGACCTGCAAGCCAGAATCAACCAATTCAAGCAAGGCACTGGGCCCAAGGGAAAACTTGCGATCTTTCATGATCCCACGTCGACCGGTTTGAAAGCCATCACGCAAACAAATGATTTTTGCGCGAGCAGAAAAACGTTTTGAATGCTCGTGTTCGGTTGCGTTGAAGACCGCAGCGAACACAGCGCCTTCACCTAGCGCGTGCGCTTGGGCAGCCAACTCGGGGGCAATAAATACCCCAAGCACCACACCTCGAATGCGGGCCTCGTGAAACGCCTGCAGCATCCACGCAGTACTGCCCCGCCCGCCACCGCCTGGATTGTCAGCCACGTCGGCAAATAACATCGGCGCTTTACCTGCGCTGGCAAGTTTGACCGCCTGCTCAACCTCAACGGTATCTGCGACGTAGCGTGCACGATCGGCCCACGCCGCACGTGCGACAGTTAACGCAGCAGCACGAGCTGCAGCCAAATCTCCGCGCGAGGTCACCGTGATCGTCATTCCGCACTTAGGCACATCTGCAAAAACAAAACCACCCGCCACCGAAACGTTTGCGATCGGCCCTTCTGAGGGCTTTTGCATCAGCGAATAAGCAAGCTTCAACAAATCGGCATAGGGGCCACGCGCAGACAGCAAGGTCACTGAAGGCGGTGTAATCG
>JBAXLV010000254.1:0-4398 GCA_037134635.1 Alcaligenaceae bacterium | reverse complement strand
GAAAATTTTTAGCACGAGGCGAAGCCGCGGTGACTAAAGAGCAAGGCGTCAAGCAGCGCACCGTACTGATCGAATTTGAAAGTGTGGCGGCGGCGCAAGCGGCCTACAACAGCCCCGGATATCAAGAGGCTCTCAAAGCCTTGGGCCCAGATGCTGCCGAGCGTGACATCCGAATTATCGAAGGAATTTGAGCCCTTTTTCTTTTTAGTCGTTTTGCAAGGTCGATCAAATCTCGCGGGTTTCTATATGGGGAAAGCCCGAGATTTTTTCTTTTAAAACGCACGTGGTCTGTGCTACAGTGATTTCAAACAAAGTTCGCAGAAATCGCGACATTCTTTGATCATTCAAATACCCCGGAGACACTCATGACAAATCTGAAAACGGTTTACGCAACGCTTGCGCTTTCGGCGCTCACGTCCATGGCAAGCGTACACGCGCAAGACACTATCAAGCTTGGCATCTCGGCCCCAATGTCGGGCGCAGCAGCCGTTTGGGGCTTAGGCATGGAATGGACTGCCAAACAGGCGGCAGACAAGATCAATCTCGAAGGCGGTGTAACCGTTGCAGGCAAAAAGTACAAATATGAAATTGTGGCCTACGACAACAAATACAATGCCGCTGAAGGCACAAAGGTTGCGCAGAATCTGATTAACCGCGACAAGATTAAATACATTGTCGGCGGTATTGGCACTGCACCAATTCAAGCGCTGCAGTCACTGTCCGAAAGAAGTGGCACGCTGATTTTTATTTCGGCTTGGGGAAAAAGCGTAAAGGGCCCACAGTTTCCGCTTACCTTTACTCAGTCCAACACGCCTTTCGAAATTCTTGACCCTCTTTATAAATATGTCTTGGCAAAACATCCTACCGCCAAGACAGTTGCGATTCTGAATGCGAACGATGCCTCAGGCAAAGAGGTTGAAGTCGTGGCACAAAAAGCTTGGGCCGCTTTAGGCGTTAAGGTTTTGTCGAGTAATTGGTACGAGCGTGGCACAACCCAGTTTCAACCTATTGCTGCCAAACTGACCGAACAAAAACCTGACATCATCGATCTGGGTGTCGCGCCGCCTGCAGATGCTGGCATCGTACTCAAAGAACTTGGCGTCTTAGGCTGGAACGGCGTCAAAGTGCTGCCGGTCGGCACGAGTGCAACACAGCTTGCTCAAATTGGTGGTGCTGCAGCCAATGGCACCTACATGGGTTATGCGGGTGACTATTCAAGCTCACTGTCAACGTCCGTGCAACAAATTCTGAACCAGGGCATGTTGGCTCAGTACAAAGAGCCGCTGAATCCCTTGCAAGTATCGAGCTATGATTCGGTCTATGCATTGAAGGCCGCAATGGAAGCCTCAAACAGCCTTGATCCAAAAAAGATTGCTGAAGTCTTACCAACGCTGATTTTTGAAACCTCATACGGCAAAACCGTGTTTGGCAGCAAAGCCGTGTACGACTCACCACAGCAAATGCAAGTGCCTGTCATGATTACGCAAGTGCAAGACGGCAAAATGGTTGAACTGACACGCATCATTCCAGAAGAGCTCAAAACTCGCTTAGCGGCTGGAAAGTAAACGGGTAATCAGAGGCCAACGTTGCATCACTTGGCCTCTGCAGTTTGGTTAGCCGCTTACCGTTCGAGGATTTGGCGCATTGGAAATTTTTGGACAACTTTTTTTAAATAGCCTGCAAATCAGTGCAGCCTATATTTTATTCTCACTCGGCTTGACGCTGATTTTTGGTGTCATGAAAGTGGTGAATTTTGCACACGGCGAATTCTTTGGCTTAGTGCTTTTGCTAATCGCCATCATTGTGCCCTGGCTCAATAGCCCAGCCCTTCCGCTCGTCCTCAACTATGCGTTGGCCGCAACAGCATCTATCCTCGCAACCATGGCCTGCGGGTGGTTTCTTTATCATTTTGCGTTCAAAAAGTTTCAGCGCGATATGGTGGGCTCGTTTGTGTTATCAGTCGGCCTTTCTCTACTCATCCAAGGGCTCTTTCTAGAGTTCTTTGGTGGAGTACCTATCAAGCTACCCGACCTCATTGAAGGTAACCTGCGTATTCTGGGCGGTGCTATCACCACGCAACGCTTCATACTCACTATCATTGCACTCATCGTTGCTGCGACGATGTGCTGGCTGATTGCCGCAACAAAGCTTGGCAAAGCCTTGCGAGCAGTTGCAGAGGACCATGAGGCGGCAATGCTTCAAGGGATTCCGTATCAAAAAATTGCGCTCTATGGCTTCTTAATCGCAACTTTTTTAGCTGCGATTGCAGGAGCCCTGCTGGCACCCGTCACCGTCATCAGTGCCAACGTGGGCAGCGATTTTTTGATCAAAGGCTTTATCGCCATCGTCATCGGTGGCCTAGGTAGCATTCCCGGTTCGATCATCGGTAGCATCTTGATTGCTGTGATTGAAAGTGTTGGTGGCTATTACTTTGACCCATCGCTCGCGACTTTAGCGATGTTTGTCATCACCATGCTAGTTTTATTGGCGCGTCCAAAAGGAATCATGGGCAATGGTTAGCTCCCGCACTTCTATCGCGAGCGTCGCGACGCTTAGTGCGCTGGCTCTCGGCATTAGCCTATTGGCGGGCACCGGGTTTGCGGCAAGCCTCGTCATCTGGGTTGCTATTAACGTTTTACTGGCCGCGAGCTTTCGTTTTGTTCAACTGATCGGTGAGTTAAATTTTGCGATCGCGGGCTTTGTTGGTTTAGGCGCCTATGTTTCGGGCATCTGCACCGCAAAACTGGGGCTGCCCTTCGCCGTCGCGCTGATCAGTGCCGCCCTCGCCGCCACCCTATTAAGTCTGATTGTGGGCTTTATCACCTTGCGCACCAAAGGCCCCTACTTTATGTTGATCAGCTTTGCCTTCACCGAAGTGCTTAGAATGATCTACACCCAGATTGAATATATCGGTGGCAATTCTGGAATGATCGGAATTTTTCCCCCGGTGCTGCTCACCGATTATTACCCGACGTTTATCGTGGCGATCGTGCTCCTCCTTTTGCTCGCTTTGTATCAACTTGAACAATCAGATTTCGGCAAAGTTTTAGTGGCGATCCGTAATAATGATGCCATCGTGCAAACGGTAGGGATTAACGTTCATTTGACCAAAGTGCTGTGTCTCGCAATCTCTTCGTTTGTCGCAGGAATTAGCGGCGCATTGCTTGCCCACGCGAACAATGTGATTAGCCCTGGCGACTTCAGCTTTTTATTGGCGGTCTATACTCTTGCATACATCAAGGTGGGCGGCGAATCACATATTGCGGGGCCGATTCTGGGCGCATCCATATTGACACTATTAGCGCAGGTAGCAATGGGCTTTGGGCCGTATGAGCACATCTTTTACGGTTCGGCGATTGTCATCGCCGTGCTACTCATGCCAGATGGTTTGGTGGGCCTCATTCGAAAGTTTTTAAAACTTGCCCCAAAAGCGCAAGTTTCGTCTAGGCACTAGGCACGCGAAAATTCTATGACAACAGAAACGATATTAAAAGTTGATCGTCTCTCGCGCCGCTTTGGCGGATTGACTGCTGTCTCAGAACTTAGTTTTGACGTGCAAGCTGGCGAGATTGTCGGCCTCATCGGTCCCAACGGGGCAGGCAAAAGCACAACCTTTAATTGCGTGAGTGGCTTTTATCCATTGTCTGACGGACGTGTCACGTTTTTTGACGAAGACATTTCGAAAATGACAACTGCACAGGTTTGCCATAAAGGCCTGGTACGTACCTTTCAACACGATAGTTTGCTATCGGACATGACGGTCTACGACAATATTCTGATTGCAACCTTCAGCATGATTCGTTCGAAAAGCGAGCGCGAGCGACGCGTACACGAAACTGCAGCCATTTTAAATTTATCTAATCATCTGCAAGAGATCGCCGGTAACTTGCCGCATGGTTTGCAGCGAATGGTGAGCATCGCCATTGCCTTTGCAACGCGCCCAAAGTTACTGTGCCTCGACGAACCTCTAACCGGACTGAATCAAACCGAGGTTGGTGGTGCCCTAACAATTTTTAGACAAATCCGGGACGAGTTCAAAATTTCAATCTTGTTAGTTGAGCACAATATGAAAGCAGTGATGGAAATCTGCGATCGCATTGTAGTTTTAGATCACGGCGTATTCTTGGCCATGGGTACCCCAAATGAAATCAAGACAAACCCTGCGGTAATAGCGGCTTACTTGGGCAAACGAGCATGACGATCGAACACGCACTTGAAGTGTCTGATCTGGTGATCAATTACGGCATTGTGCCCGCGGTCAAGGGTATCAATTTTTCAGTTGCCCACGGCAGGATCACGACCATCATTGGCTCAAATGGTTCAGGCAAATCGACGACCATGAAGGCCTTGACCGGCTTGTTAGCCGCTCAAAGCGGAACAATTAAACTGTACGGAAAA
>JBAXLV010000253.1:0-4404 GCA_037134635.1 Alcaligenaceae bacterium | reverse complement strand
AACCCTTTGAGCCGAAAGACTGGAAGCACGGCGAGTGCGATCTTATCCCAGGTAAAACTGCACCGAATATGACGGTGGTCGAACGAAACTACAACGACATTTATCATAAGTTCACGTCTGTGGGCCCATTGCTTGAAAAGCTTGGAAACGGTGGAAAAGGAATCAACTGGAACACCGAGCACGAGGTGCAAGAATTAAAAGCAATCAATAAAGCGGTGGTAAAAGAAGGCATCAGCAAAGGTCGCCCCCGTTTAGACACCGCGATTGATGCTGCCGAGATGATTTTGACCTTCGCGCCCGAAACCAATGGTCATGTATCGGTCAAGGCGTGGGAGGCCTTGTCAAAAATCACAGGTCGAGACCATAGTCATATGGCGCAAGGTCGCGAACACGACAAGATTCGGTTTCGCGATGTGCAGGCACAGCCACGCAAGATTATTTCTGCGCCGACTTGGTCTGGCATTGAAAGCGAAGAGGTCAGCTACAACGCAGGCTATACCAATGTGCACGAATTGATACCGTGGCGTACTCTCACGGGTCGTCAGCAGTTTTATCAAGACCATCGCTGGATGCTTGATTTTGGCGAAGGCTCTTGCGTCTATAAACCTGCGATCGACACCAAAACCATCAAACCGGTATTAGGCTTCAAACCCAATGGCGAAACGGAGTTAGTGCTGAACTGGCTCACTCCCCATCAAAAATGGGGAATCCATTCTACCTATTCAGACAACCTACGCATGCTTACGCTAAGCCGCGGTGGCCCGCACGTTTGGATTTCAGAGAAAGAAGCCCGTAAAGCTGGCATCGTTGACAATGATTGGGTCGAGGTCTTTAACGTCAATGGCACCTTAACCGCACGTGTGGTGGTCAGCCAGCGCATCCCCGACGGCACCTGCCTGATGTACCACGCACAAGAAAAGAATATCAACACCCCTGGCGCACAAACGAGTGGGATGCGCGGTGGCATTCATAACTCAGTCACACGCACCGTGCTCAAGCCCACCCATATGATTGGCGGCTATGCCCAACAAGCCTGGGGCTTTAACTACTACGGCACGGTGGGCAGCAATCGCGATGAATTCGTGGTGCTTCGCAAAATGAACAAAATTGAGTGGCTAGAAGGGCCACTCGTCGAGGTCAAGGATTCATTATGAAAATTCGCGCACAAATCGGTATGGTGCTAAATCTAGACAAGTGCATTGGCTGCCATACCTGCTCAGTCACGTGCAAAAACGTATGGACCAGTCGCGATGGCGTTGAATACGCCTGGTTCAATAACGTTGAGACCAAACCTGGCATCGGTTACCCCAAGGAGTGGGAGAACCAGGAGAAATGGCAAGGCGGCTGGATCCGCAACAAGGCGGGCAAGCTTGAACCTCGCCAAGGGGGACGGCTCAAGATTCTGACCAATATGTTTGCCAACCCAAACTTACCGGCCATCGATGATTATTACGAGCCCTTCACCTTTGACTATGAGCATCTACAAAATGCGCCGCTAAGCGAGACGCCCCCCACCGCACGTCCCATCTCGGTCATCACAGGAAAAAAGATGGACAAGATCGAATGGGGTCCAAACTGGGAAGATGACTTAGGAGGCGAGTTTGCCTCACGTAGTCGCGATGCCCTGTTTGAAGGTGTTCAAAAAGAAATGTATGCCAGGTTTGAGAATACCTTCATGATGTATCTTCCAAGGCTGTGCGAGCACTGCTTGAACCCAACCTGCGTCGCAAGTTGCCCCTCGGGTTCAATTTATAAGCGCGAAGAAGATGGAATCGTTTTAGTCGATCAGGATAAGTGCCGTGGCTGGCGAATGTGTATCTCGGGCTGCCCGTACAAAAAGATTTACTACAACTGGCAAAGCGGTAAAGCCGAGAAATGTACCTTCTGCTATCCACGCATTGAAGCTGGGCAACCGACGGTGTGTTCTGAAACCTGCGTGGGTCGCATCCGCTATCTAGGCGTATTGCTGTATGACGCTGACAAGATCGGAGAGGCTGCAGCTACACCCGACGAGCAAGATCTGTACCAAAGCCAACTCGATGTCTTTCTTGATCCGCATGACCCCGCGATCATTGCCGAAGCTCTCAAACAAGGCGTCCCACAGGCCTGGGTGGATGCTGCAGCGGCCTCGCCTGTTTACAAGATGGCAGTCGAATGGAAAGTCGCTTTTCCATTACATCCCGAATATCGCACCCTGCCGATGGTTTGGTACGTACCGCCATTGTCACCTATACAGGCCGCAGCGCAGGCAGGGCACATGGGCATGAACGGCATCATCCCCGATGTCAAAAGCCTTCGCATCCCTGTACGGTATTTAGCGAATCTCTTAACCGCAGGTAAAGAAGAACCCATCGTACTCGCGCTTGAAAGGCTATTGGCAATGCGTGCGTTTAAACGGGCAGAAACTGTTCATCAGCACGTCGACACTGCCGTACTCGATCAAGTTGGGCTTGATGCCGCAACAGTCGAAGACATGTATCAAATTATGGCAATCGCCAATTACGAAGATCGCTTTGTGGTGCCCTCTAGCCATAAAGAGATGGCAGAAGATAGCTTTAATGAGAAAGGAAGTTGCGGTTTTAGCTTTGGTAATGGTTGTTCTGATGGCGTCTCTGAGCCTTCCCTGTTCGGCAAAAAGAAGCAAGGCAGCGATATTTTTATCGAGATGCCGAAATCGCGCAAAGCAAACAAAGAAACACTATAACGATCAACCGTTGCGCCGATCAGCACACGATGGAGCTTTTTTATGAAAATTTTTAAATTACTCTCTGCCTTACTTTGTTATCCCGAACCACCGTTACTGGCGGCGCTAAACGATATTGAGAAACACTGCGCTATAGAAACAAGCCATGCGCAAGTACTCAAACCACTGCTTGATTACCTCAACAGCGCAGCGCTGATTCGCCTGCAAGAAAACTACGTTGCTACCTTTGATCGCAGCACCTCACATAGTTTGCATCTGTTCGAACATATTCACGGAGAGAGCCGCGATCGCGGTCAAGCAATGGTCGACCTACTTGAAGAATACCGCAAGCATGGCTTCGAATTGTCAACAAGTGAACTACCCGATTATGTGCCGCTTTTTTTAGAGTTTCTTGCTCAATTACCTCACGATCAAGCCCAAGTATTGTTGGGCGACGCGATTCACGTGCTCGCCATGATTGGCAACAAGCTCGCTGCTGACAAAAGTCCGTACGCCTGTGTCTTTGCATTGATTCGTATGCATTGCAGCACTGAGCCCATCGCTTTCACAGAACCCCCTGTACGCGACATGGACGAGGCACTCGAAACCTTTGGCGCAGGCGCTGACGGTGTCGAGCCCCTCTTGCGTCCGAACATGACGCACACCATGCAGTTTCACCCAAAGCCCACGCAGGCTCCTGAGCAAGGCCACAGGCCCTCTCAGACTTGCTCTTGAACGCTCGAGGCAAATCATGACCTACCTGAATCAACTCGCTTTCGGCATCTATCCCTACATTGCACTCACGATTTTTTTGCTCGGGAGCTTGATCCGTTATGAGCGCGAGCAATACACATGGAAAAGCGATTCCTCTCAACTGTTGCATCACGGCCAACTGCGCTTAGGCAATATTCTTTTTCATATTGGCATACTAGGTTTATTTTTTGGTCACCTATTTGGTCTGCTGACGCCGCTATGGGTGTGGGACGCCTTAGGCGTCACGCATAGCCTTAAACAAATGGTGGCTCTGATTGCCGGGGGCACCATGGGCACGATTTGTTTGGCGGGGCTCACGCTCTTGCTGTATCGCCGACTTGCCAATGCGCGGATCGCAGCCGTCACCCGTAAACGCGATTGGCTGCTGCTAAGTTGGATTTTGGGTGCCCTGCTGCTGGGATTGCTCACTATTACAGAGTCAGCCAAACACAGCGACGGTGAAGTGATGGTGCGCTTAATGATGTGGGCGCAGCACCTTCTGACCTTTCAGGGCGATGCGGCGAGCTTCATACTGGATACACCCTGGCTCTTTAAGCTGCACATGATGATGGGTATGACGCTCTTTGTGATTTTCCCGTTTACACGCTTGGTGCACGTCTGGAGCGGCTTTGGCTCTGTGATGTACCTAGTACGCCCGTGGCAGCTTGTGCGCAGACGCTAAGTATTATTTTGCTTTATGCAGTTATGGTGCCCCGAGCCGGAATCGAACCGGCACGCCCTAAGGCCTGAGATTTTAAGTCTCATATGTCTACCGATTTCATCATCGGGGCTATTTAGACAGGCGCCATTGTAACGAAAGCGCCAAATCTTGTTTTGAGCTGCTCTAGCCCTTGCAGGGGAACCTGATCGGCAAATAGCGAATCACCGTCGCGGCCGCCTTATCCTTGTTGTACTGGGGATTAGCAAGCGCCCATTGGATGAACTCTGCCAAGACAGTGTCACGCGTC
>JBAXLV010000252.1:0-4431 GCA_037134635.1 Alcaligenaceae bacterium | reverse complement strand
AAGCGTCGCAGATTGCGCACGACCGCGAGCGTGTGCTGGTCGACGGTGTACACGTGAAACAAGTCGTGTTGCATTTGTCCCACGACGCGTCTGAATACAGGAAGATATCGAGGCAAAATATTCAGCATCGTCATTCTGCGCAGCGCGTGCACGATGCCCTGCGGTTGTTGCAAGATCTGTAGAAACAACGCTTTATTTTCTTGATCACGCCTGAACGCAGCATTGATGCGATCGCGCGCATGCCAAATCGCACGTAGTGTGCGCCCTGAAAATTCAGTCAGCTCAGGGTGTTGTTGCAAGACCAAAATCACATTCAGTAATTGGCTCGGAAGTTTTTCAAATAACTGATCGTCCACGATATCAAGACGATTGTGTCGAGCAACGTAATGTGCATCGATCACGCGTACCGCTGTTTCTTCTGTAGAAAACAGACGTTCGTCAATATTTTGAACGAGCAAGGTATTGAGCTGGGTGACGAGTCTTGCCGCCCAGTAATAGCGTTGCATCAAGAGTTCACTTGCACGACGCGTGGTTGTCGCGATAAATCCATAGGCTTGCGCCAAGCCGTGTTGCAAATCAAAGAGCAGGCGATCTTCGCGTCGGTTTGCCAACAGATGTAGCTCAATGCGTACGCGCTTAAAGGCTTGTTCAGCACGTTTGAGGTCTCGCGCCTCAGCGGGTGTTAATAATCCCGCCCGTGCGATGGCTTGCCAGCTTGAACCAAAGCCAGCAGCCCTGGCCATCCACATGATGACTTGTAAGTCTCGCAATCCGCCGGGCGATTCTTTGCAATTGGGCTCAAGCGAGTAGGGGGTATCTTGGTGTCGAGCATGCCGCTGTTGCATTTCGGCACGCTTCGCGCGAAAAAACTGTTGCGCATTCAAATGTTCAGTCATGGTGCGACTAAAGTTTTTTAAAAGAGCTTGACTCCCCGCGATCCAGCGATTTTCAAGCATCGATGTTTCAATCGTGATGTCTGCCTGCGCTTCTTTGACACACTGTTCAAGGGTTCGTACGCTATAGCCAGGCTCGAGGCCGACATCCCACATCGCGGCAACCAAACCGCTCAGCGCAGTTTCGGCCTGCGCATCGGCATCTGTTTTTAGCAGGATTAAGAGATCGACATCCGAAAAAGGATAAAGCTCGCCACGTCCATAGCCTCCGACGGCAGCGAGTGCTGCCCCCCGAGGTAGAGGGTAAAGTTCAAGAAGTTGCCTCAGTGCCTGATCGGCGCAGCGGCAAAGGGCGGACAGCAAGTCATTGGGGCGTAAATTTTGTCGATAAGCGCTAATTGCCGCGATTCGATTCGTTTGTAAGTTGGCCCGAATAGCTGCGATTGCGTCGACGTCATTCATCGAACTGACCTTTAAGCGGCGATCAAGGCAGGCGGTGAAGGCATGCCCTCTGAAATGGTGAGAACCTCATAGCCAGTGTCCGTGACCAAAATCGTGTGCTCCCATTGCGCCGACAGGCTATGGTCGCGGGTCACAACAGTCCACCCATCTGCAAGTTGCCGGATTTCTCGGCGCCCGGCGTTAATCATAGGCTCGATTGTAAAAATCAGTCCGGGCTCGAGTTTGTCGCCGCTACCGGCGCGGCCATAATGCAAAATTTGCGGTTCTTGATGGAAGCGCTGGCCGATGCCATGGCCGCAAAATTCGCGCACTACCGAAAAACCTTGTTTTTCAGCATGCTTTTGAATGGCGCTGCCGATGTCGCCCAAGGTATTGCCAGGTTTGACTTGAGCGATGCCGAGCCACATGCATTCGTAGGTGATCTCGGTGAGTCGCTTGGCCAAGATTGAGGGCTCGCCAACATAGTACATGCGACTGGTGTCGCCAAACCAGCCATCTTTAATAATTGTGACGTCGATATTGAGTACATCGCCGTGTTTAAGCACGCGATCCCCGGGGATTCCGTGGCAGACTTGATGATTGACCGAGGTACAAATTGCGCCTGGAAAAGGAGGGTAGCCCGGTGGGGCATAGCCCACAGTGGCAGATGTCACTTTAAGCTCTTGCGTTAAAAACTTGAGGCAAAGCTGATCAAGCTCACCGGTCGTGACCCCCGCTTTGACGTGGGGCGTAATGAAGTCGAGTACTTTTGCCGCATCGCGGCAGGCCGCTCGCATTCGGTCTAATTCGGCTGGATTGGTCACTAATCCCATGGCAACTTGAATCTAAGTGGTGAAAGATAGTAGAATTATAGGCTTACCGCGTTTTTTAGCTGATAAAAAGTGCTTTTTAAACAGAAGCGCGTTGCTTCGCTAGCCGTGTGTAGAGTGTAGGCGATTGAAAAGTATCGGTACTTTTGCCTGCTTGTAAAACCTTCTTAACAATAACCGGTCAAAATCTTCACTGGCTTGGCGCAACGCGGTTGTACCAGCTGCCAAACAGGATAAGACCAAATCGCGTGTTGCGTCACCAGGGTGCTGCTTTTCTTGAATGAAACGGTGCAGATGCAATACAAGACTTAACCCTCGGAGCCTTAAATCATGTCGTTAATGCGTGAAATGTTAGAAGCGGGTGTGCACTTCGGTCACCAGACCCGTTACTGGAACCCCAAGATGGCCCCGTTTATTTTTGGCCATCGCAACAAAATCCATATTATTAACCTCGAAAAAACGGTTGCTAACTATACCGATGCGACTAAATTTGTTCGCTCGGTGGCAGCCAAGGGCGGCAACGTTCTGTTCGTAGGTACCAAGCGCGCTGCGCGTGAACTCGTGGCGCAAGAGGCGATTCGCGCAGGCATGCCCTTCGTTGACAGCCGTTGGCTCGGCGGTATGCTGACAAACTTTAAAACGGTTAAAAGCTCAATCAAGCGCTTGAAAGACATGGAAGTCATGATCGCTGATGGCGGAACCGAGCGCATGAGCAAAAAAGAAGGTCTCATGTTTCAACGTGAACTCGACAAGCTGAACAAGTCGATTGGCGGCATCAAGGATATGAACGGTTTGCCCAGCGCCATTTTTATGATTGATGTTGGTTACCACAAGATTGCGGTTCTTGAGGCCCAAGCCTTAGGCATCCCAGTCGTTGCGGTTGTCGATACCAATCACTCGCCCGATGGCATTGATTACATCATTCCTGGTAATGATGACTCTGCTAAGGCGATCGCTCTGTATGCAAAAGGTATGGCTGATGCCGTGCTTGAAGGCCGCGCGCAGAGCTTGAACGGTATCGTCGACGAACTTGCCTCTGGCGAAGAGTTCGTCGAAGTCGCTGAAGACAAAGCTTAAGTTTTTTGTAATGCCCGCCTGAGTGCGGGTCATTGAAATCGCGCGCCTTCGCTTCAGTGCCGGGGCGCCTTTCACTACTCTTGGAGCAAACATGGCTGAAATTACTGCCGCAATGGTTAAAGAATTGCGCGAAAAAACTGACGCACCCATGATGGAATGCAAGCGCGCGCTCACTGAAGCTGCGGGCGATATGGCTCGGGCTGAAGAGATCTTACGAGTCAAGCTTGGAAGTAAAGCGAGTAAAGCTGCAGGGCGCGTGACTGCAGAGGGCCTGATTGGTCTTTATATTTCGCCTGATGCAAAACAAGGCGCGGTCCTCGAAGTGAATTGCGAAACGGATTTCGTCGCAAAAAATGATGATTTCGTGGCTTTTGTTGAGGCGCTTGCCAAGCAAGTAGCAGGTAGTGACTTTGCGGATGTAGCTGCGTTATCAGGTTCAAGCCTGGGTGGCGGCACAGTTGAGACTGTCCGTGCTGCGCTCGTCGGGAAAATTGGAGAAAACATTTCGATTCGCCGGTTTCAGCGCTACACAACAGTCAATAAGCTTTCAAGCTACGTTCATAGCGGCCGTATTGGGGTATTAGTTGAGTATTCTGGGGCGGATGAAGTTGGTAAAGATTTAGCAATGCATATCGCTGCAACAAAGCCGCGCGCCTTAGACGAGTCGGGTGTACCTGAAGCCGATAAAGAAACAGAGCGTTCGGTTGCACGCCAGAAGGCCGCCGAATCAGGTAAACCAGCCGAAATCGTCGAAAAAATGGTTGAAGGCTCGGTTCAAAAGTTTTTAAAAGAAGTTGCGTTGCTTTCGCAACCGTTTGTTAAAAATGACAAGCAATCTGTAGCCCAAATGCTAAAAGAGAAACAGGCAACAATTGCTGGCTTTTCACTTTTTGTTGTGGGTGAAGGCATTGAGAAGAAAACCATGGACTTTGCGGCTGAAGTGGCCGCTGCTGCTGCCGGAAACGCTTAATTTGGCCAAAAATGCCGGGCAACGCCTCGTGCGTTGTCCGGCTTTGACGTACACTTTTGTACGTGTCTAACCTTCCGGAATCCTCAATCATGGTCAGCCGAATGCACAAAAGAGTTCTGCTTAAACTTTCTGGTGAAGCCTTGATGGGTGATGATGCTTTTGGCATTAATCGCGCCACAATCATGCGGATGACAGAAGAAGTGGCTGAAGTCGTATCGAT
>JBAXLV010000251.1:0-4499 GCA_037134635.1 Alcaligenaceae bacterium | reverse complement strand
CCTATGTGCAACAGTTTTTGCGTGGTGACGCCGATGGCCCTGTCGCGTTTGACTACCCCGTCACGCCGGCCTTTGAGGCCTGGCTTGCCCGCACAGGAATACAGTGATGGCGTCCCCAAATGCGTTGACCCGTCTTGGCCAAAACGTACGAATGCGTCTGACTGGGCTCGGACGTTTCACTCGGTTCTTTTTGATGCTTTTACAGCGTAGTGGCATTGTCCTGCAGCGCCCGCGCCTAGTGTCTCAACAAGTGCACTTCATTGGCAATTTTTCCTTGCTCATCATCATTGTCTCGGGTCTGTTTGTTGGTTTTGTTTTAGGATTACAAGGGTATTACACCTTGAACCGCTATGGCTCTGAAGAGGCGCTCGGTTTACTTGTGGCACTATCACTGACCCGCGAGCTCGGCCCAGTCATCACTGCGCTGCTCTTTGCGGGCCGAGCCGGAACCTCTCTGACCGCTGAAATTGGCTTGATGAAAGCGGGAGAACAATTGGCCGCAATGGAAGTCATGGCTGTCGACCCGATCCGACGCGTCTTTGTGCCGCGCTTTTGGGGTGGGGTCATCGCGATGCCCATCCTGGCAGCGGTGTTCTCGATGGTCGGTATTATTGGCGGCTGGGTCGTCGGCGTATTAATGATTGGCATCGACACCGGCGCTTTTTGGTCACAAATGCAAAACGGCGTTGATGTTTATAAAGACGTTTTAAACGGGGCGATCAAAAGTATCATCTTCGGTATCGCGGTGACGCTAATCGCGCTATACGAGGGGTGGCAGGCCCGCCCGACGCCCGAAGGCGTTGCTCGCGCCACCACACGTACCGTCGTGACAGGTTCCCTTGCAGTCTTGGGGCTTGATTTTCTGCTGACTGCACTGATGTTCAGCACTTGAAGGGTTAAAAATGTCGAATGAAAAAACAGATTGGTGGGTTGGACTCTTTGTCTTATTGGGCGGTATTGCACTTGCCTTTTTAGCGTTGCGCGCTGGCAACCTGAGCAGCTTTTCGTTTGCACCGACCTACAGCCTCACGGCTAAGTTCGATAACATTGGTGGGCTCAAAGTGCGGGCGCCCATTAAAAGTGCCGGGGTGGTCGTTGGGCGCGTCGCCAGTATCTCGCTCGATGAAAAAACGTTTCAGGCAGTGGTAACGTTTCAGATCGAAAAAAACTACATTTTTCCAAAAGACTCCTCCGTCAAAATTCTAACTTCGGGATTGCTGGGCGAACAATATGTGGGGCTTGAGGTCGGCGGCGACGAAGTCAATCTTGCCCCAGGCGCAAACATACAATTCACGCAAAGCGCCATCGTGCTCGAAAGCCTCATTAGTCAGTTTCTATATTCCTCTGCCGAAAAACAAGGCACCCCTTCTACAACTGACACAGCGAACGCGCCTAAACCCGCCAAAGCAGTTCAATAACGGTCAAGCAACATGCGCATTCGTTTTTCTATTCGTTTTTTTAGCTTGGCAGCCTGTACGTTCGCCGTGGCGCTTCTGTCGGGCTGTGCCACGCATACAATCGGTACGCCCAACGCAAATGACCCGCTTGAGGCCTCAAACCGAGCGGTATTTGAGCTCAACGATGCCGTTGACCGGGCGGTATTCAAGCCTGCGGCCCAGGCCTATGCCTTTGCTGTTCCTCAACCCGTTCGCAGTTGTATTAACAACATTTTTTTGAACCTTGGCGACGTGTGGTCTTGGTTTAACAGTACGCTTCAGGGTCGCCAAGTTGATGCCCTCAACACCTTTGGCCGCGTATTACTAAACTCGACAATGGGTCTAGGCGGCTGTTTGGACCTTGCAAGTCAAACCGGTGCTAAACGTATTCCGAACGATTTTGGAGTCACGCTCGGTGTGTGGGGGCTCGACTCCGGTCCTTACCTTGTTTTGCCAATCATCGGCTCTTCAACGCTAAGAGACGGCGCCGGCAAAGCGGTTGACCTCTATGTCAATCAGGTTGGCTATGGCTCGTTAATTAACAATATCGATTTGCGCAATTCGCTATATGGGCTCGAGGCAGTCGAACGCAGAGAGGCACTACTCGAGATTACCGATACGATTGATCGCACAGCACTGGATCGCTATAGCTTTATTCGGGATGCCTATCTCAAGCGACGCAGCGCTCAGGTCGCTGGCTCAAACGCCCCGAACGAGAAGCCACCCAGTTATGAGGATGATGAGCCTGCACCCGCAGCTGAAAAAGTACTCGGTATGACACCTAAAAAATAAGCGTTCACTGTTCGCAAGGATACGTTTGATGAAGTCTCGCATTGATTTTTTATCCCGGCTACTCACCCTATGCCTACTGCTCGGGTTCAACCACTTTTCACACGCACAAAGCAAGCCTGACCCTAACGCAGCGCCCAATGACTTTGTGCAACAGGTTGCCGATCAAGTCTTGGTGGCGCTTAAAGCTGATGCGAGTGTGCGCGCGGGCAACACCGCTCGTGTCAATGAGCTGGTTGATGATTTAATTTTGCCTAATGTCAATTTTGAAAAAACGACGCGGCTCGCTGCGGGTCGCTATTGGAAGCAAGCGACACCCGAACAACAGGCAGCTCTGGTCAAAGCCTTTCGAGGCACGCTCGGTCGCGCCTATAGCGGCGCCTTCACCCGCGTCGACGACGCAACGAATGTAAAGGTCTTGCCTTTGCGGGGCGAAGCCGATGCCACCGATGTCGTGATCAAATCGCAAGTGACCCAGCGCGCCAACACACAACCCATTGCGCTGGACTATCGTCTTGAAAAAACATCGCAGGGCTGGAAAATCTACGACCTTAATGTTGAAAATATCTGGCTCATTGAAAACTACCGCAACCAGTTTGCTCAACAAATTAGTCAAAGTGGTATCGATGGTTTGATTCAGGCGCTCAATCAACGCGCTCAACAATAAATGCGTCTAGCCTTTGCCATCACACACCTAGCCTTGCCTAACACCTCGCCCGCTTAACAAGGCCAACATGCCCGCCGTTTCGTTCGAAGATGTTTCAAAAATTTTTTCGCCGCGCACCAGCGGTTGGCGCGGATTATTACGCGCACCAACCGGACCAGGCTTTCAAGCACTTGATGATGTTTCACTCAGCATTGAACACGGCGAGTTTTTTGCTTTGCTTGGTCCCAACGGGGCTGGCAAAACAACGCTGTTTTCAGTGTTAGCCGGCCTGTGCAAAGCCACGCAAGGGCGCGCAAGCGTTTGCGGTCACGACGTAGTCACTGACTATCAGTCCGCCAGGCGTTCTTTGGGGGTCGTGCCGCAAGAGTTAGTCTACGATCCTTTTTTTACAGTTCGTGAGACCTTGCGTATTCAATCTGGTTATTTTGGCTTTCGTCACAACGATGATTGGATCGATGAAATTTTAGCGAATTTGGGTCTAACCGACAAAGCCGATGAAAATATGCGGGCGTTGTCAGGTGGCATGAAGCGTCGCGTCTTAGTTGCCCAAGCACTCGTCCATCGCCCCCCTGTGATTGTGCTTGACGAGCCCACTGCCGGCGTGGATGTTGACTTGCGCCGCAGCCTCTGGGAGTTCATCTCCCGCCTGAATCGTCAGGGCCATACGATCATCCTGACCACGCACTATCTAGAGGAAGCTGAGATGCTGTGCAATCGTACTGCCATGCTAAAAGGCGGTCGCATCGTCGCTCTCGATACGACAAAAGCCTTGCTAGCACGCGCGGGTGGCAATCTCGAACAAGCCTTTATACAAATTATGAACGCCGAACCCTCTAAATTTTCTGAGGTTCAAGCATGACCTCCCCCATCCTAACGGCACGCCCTGGCGCAGGCTCTGGCTTTCCAACCCTGTTGGGTAAAGAATTACTGCGGTTCTGGAAAGTCAGCTTTCAAACAATTGCTGCACCCGTTATTACCGCGCTGCTTTATCTGGTGATCTTTGCCCAGGTGCTGCAAGATCGCATTCAGGTATACGGAACGGTGCCCTACACCGCCTTTTTGATTCCGGGATTGATGATGATGAGCATGTTGCAAAATGCTTTCGCAAACCCCTCTTCATCGTTGATACAAAGCCGCGTGACAGGCAATCTTGTGTTTGTGTTGTTACCACCCATCTCACATCGTGAATTTTTTAGTGCCTATGTTCTGGCCGCAATCGTGCGCGGACTAGCCGTCGGTACCTGTGTGTGGCTTGTGTCTCTGTACTTCAGCGCGATGCCGATTAAACACCCGTTCTGGGCAATGGTTTTTGCAGTTTTATCTTGCGGCATCATGGCAATTTTGGGCTTAATCGCCGGGCTGACCTCTGAAAAGTTTGATCAGCTCGCAGCATTTCAAAATTTTCTGATCATGCCAGCCACCTTTTTATCTGGTGTTTTTTATTCAGTGCATACCCTGCCGCCTTTCTGGCAACTGGTGTCCCACTGGAATCCGCTCTTCTACACCATCGACGGGTTTCGCTATGGTTTCTTTGGCGTGGCCGATGTATCACCGTGGCAAAGTCTAGCCGTGGTGGCGGGTGTCTTTACCCTCTTGGCAAGCTACGC
>JBAXLV010000250.1:0-4526 GCA_037134635.1 Alcaligenaceae bacterium | reverse complement strand
GTTATATTCAATAAATTTTTCGTATGATTTAGCTTCAGATTTGAGAAAAATTCAGGCTCGTACACTGGTGTTAGAAATCACAACCCCAGATGAAGATCGCTTAATCGGTCGACAGGGCGTCGCGTTTTGCGCATGCATTGCAAATGCCGAACTTCAGACGCTAGAGGCGCAGGGCTTTCGAATTACCTTAGAAGATCAGGCGCCAGCGCTTGCAAAGATCTTGCGCCAATTCTTCGAGCCGAGCTGATTAATTTGCTTTAATGTCCATGTCTTTCAGAATGGCAGCCCACTTGAGAGCTTCAGCCTGAATGAATCGTGCAAACTCTGGCGGTGTAGAAGGCCTAGGATCCATTCCCTGTGCAATCAAACGGGCTTTAAATTCAGGGTCGTTAACGGTTTGCACCAAGGCGTCGCTGAGTTTCTTTTGTACGCTGGGCGGTAGGTTCGCTGGCCCCACTAGCCCGTACCAGGTTGACATGTCGTAGCCCGGTACGCCCGCTTCTGCAATGGTGGGCACGTTAGGTGCAGCGTTTGAGCGCGTGCTTGTGGTCACCCCGAGCGCACGAAGTTGACCTTGTTCAGCTAAGGCTAAACCTGAGGGCAAATTTGGAAAAGCGAGATCAACGGTTCCCGATAAAAGGTGCGGCATTAGGCTGCCCGCACCTTTGTAGGGGATATGAACCATGTCTACGCCTGAGAGTTGTTTAAATAATTCGCCAGAGAGGTGTAGGGACGAACCAATGCCAGATGAGGCAAAGTTAATTTTTCCTGGGTTGGCTTTGCCATAGTCGATCAACTCTTGGAGTGTCTTAAATTTTGAGTTGCCAGGAACGACTAAGACATTGGGCCCTGCTAAGACTTGACCGATTGGTGTGAAATCCTTGATGGGATCGTATTTGGCATCTTTGTAGATGAGCGTATTGGTGACGTGCCCAATAGAAGTGTAGAAAATTGTGTAACCGTCTGGCGTTGCGCGACGAACGGCGTCTGTGGCCAAGTTGCCATTTGCGCCAGGCTTGTTTTCTACGATGACCGATTGCCCTAAAATTTTGCTGAAGGCGTTTGCCAATTGTCTGCCAACGGTGTCGGTTGATCCGCCAGGCGTGAAGCCAATCACGATTTTGATTGGCTGGTTCGGATAATCGCTTGTTTGCGCAAGTGAGGTAGTGCTTAAGGCTGCCGCGCCGATTAAGAGGGTCACGCAGGCAAGTTTTTGAAAGCGGTCAATCACGTTTTTATCTCCGGTAATGCAGCTTATTACAAGGTGTCTGAGGGCAGGCTAGGCAGGATCAAACCAGTTGAACACATTGAGTCCCCCGTCTACGACTAATTCTGTTCCGGTGACATATCTAGAATAGCGATCAATCATTAGGGTTAAACCCATTGAAGCCACTTCTTGCGCCGTACCAAGTCTTTGCATCGGAATTTTAAGAGCAAGATCGCCCGCTGGTTTAAAGCCGCCCGCAGCAATGGCACCCGGGGTCAGTGCATTGATGCGGATGCCATAGCGGGCCCATGCTTTTGCCAGTTCTTTCACTAGCATCATCATGGCGGCTTTGCTGGTGGCATAGTGAGGTAGATTGCGTGGGGTATTTGCATGCAAGGAGGTTAAATAGACCATGCGTCCGGCGATTTTTTCTTCGATCATGTGTTCTCCGACCAGGCGCGCGAGTTCAAAACCAAATTTCACATTGACGTGATACATCGCATCCCAGACTTCACTGCTCACGGTTCTCCAGGTGTCTGTCTCGCGCCTCGGTGGTGAGGCAGAGTGCACGACCATGTGTATTGAGCCTAATGTTTGGTGCGCCTGCTCGTAGACTTGTTGTGCTGCGTCGGGTTTTGACAGATCTATGGCTGCACCTTGTGCCTGATGACCGAGCGTGTGTAATTCAGTCAGGCAACTATTTAAGTGTTCTGCATTGATGTCGACTAAAAATAAGGTGGCACCCTCAGAGGCCAATTCAAACGCCAACGCTTTGCCGATGCCGTTTCCAGCACCGGTGATGATTGCGTTCTCGCCGCTGAGGTAGGGGCTTTTAAGTTTCATGAGGGATCCGTTGATTGAATGTCTGGGCGCCAAGCGTGGGTGATTAGCGGTGAATCAGCAATATACCTAGATTCTGGCAGGTACTCGCACCACTCGGGTTTATAGAGAAATGCAGCCGATTTTCGGTTACGGTTGAAAGGCCTTGATTCAAGCTGCATCTGCCCTTATAAACACACCATAGAAGCTGCAGCGCTTTGTGCGTTGCACAACCGAGGAGCCACAGTGAAAAATAATACATTGATTCGTGGGGTACAGTTATTTTTGATTGTGTTGGCCGGTATTTTTAGTTCGGCAACATCCGCCCAACAAGTTTGGCCGTCAAAGCCGATTCGCGTCATTGTTCCCTTCGCCGCCGGCGGAGCAACAGACCAAGTGGCGCGCTTAATTAGTATTCACTTGAGCACGCAATTGGGTGTGCCGGTTGTAGTAGAAAATAAACCAGGTGCGAATGGTGCAATCGGCGCAGATCTCGTGGCCAAGTCGGGCGCGGATGGCTACACCTTATTGCATAGCACTTCGTCACTGGCGTTTAGCGTGGCGTTTAAACTTCCTGTTTCATACGATTTAACGAAAGATCTGGTCCCGGTATCTTTTGCCGTCAATCAACCCCTGCTTATCATGGCGAGCCTTCAATCCGGCGTGACCAATCAGCAAACCCTGCGTCAATTTATTAAAGGTAAAGAGCAAAAACTAAACTACGGTTCAGCAGGGACAGGCAATCTGACGCATTTGGCGATGTACGTTGTGCTGCAAGGAATTGGAGTTGACGCGGTTCATATCCCCTACAAGGGTGGGGCAGGGGCCTTTCCAGATTTCATCGCAGGGCGACTTGATCTTTTTGCTGACCCGATCAATTCTGCTTACCCCTATGTTCGAGATAAGCGCGTCACTGCGCTTGCAGTGACAAGTGAAAAACGCTCTTCGCTGCTTCCGGATATCCCGACGGTCTCTGAATCCTTCGTGCCAGGATTTTCGATGGGGGCATGGCAAGCCTTGTTTGCGCCCGCCAACACGCCGACGGATGTTGTTGACAAGATAAGCAAAGCCTATCGCACTGCACTCAACGATTCAGAAATTAAAGCCAGACTCGCAACGCAGGGTGCTGAAGCAATCGGTTCAACGCCCGACGAGCTGAAGGCTTTTCTGAATCTTGAAATCAATCGATGGGAAAAACTTGTTCAAAGTTCGGGAATAAAAATTGATTAAAACTTTAAATTCAATGTAGATTTATGTGGCAGTGCTACTACTGGGGCGTGTGAGATCGGACGTCGACGTATCAATCATGCCATCAAAAATCGCCGTTCGATTCGTCTGGCAATCAGCACGATGACGGATACCAACGCTAGATAGACAAGGGCAGCAAACACGTACGCTTTGAAAAATTGAAAATTTGTTGAAGCCAGTTCTTGCACCCGTGCAAAAAACTCAGTGTATTGAATCAGAAACGCTATTGAACTATCTTTTAAATTTCCGATGCATTGATTTGTCAGGGCGGGGATCGATTGCCTTAATACTTGCGGTAGGGTAATTAGCTGAAAGACTTCAATAGTGCTAAATCCCTGGGCTTTGGCGGCTTCTAGTTCATTTTGATCCAGACCATTGAATGCGGTGTTCAAGTACGCGGCATTGTAGGCTGCGACGTTCATGGTGAAGCCAATCAGTGCGATCGTAAATGGCGAGTATTTGATTCCCCACTGCGGTAGGCCGTAGTACATTAAAAATAATAGTACGATTAATGGCATTCCGACAAAAAACGAAATGTAGCCCTTCGTGATTGCTCGAACGATAGGCTGTTTGCTCGTTGAAAAATAAAAAATGATGATGCCAAGCACAAATCCGCCAATGCTGGCGCTCACTGCGAGCTTTAACGTTTGCTCTAGGCCAGTCAGAATCAGCGGAAGCTGTTCAATCAAATCTCGCTCAAACGCACCGGTTGCGCTCATTATATTGAGGCCTTCTGTGCAAAAAATTCTCGTACTTTAGGATCAGGATAATCACTGGCTAAGTGGTCAATGCTATTTTCAGCTTTGATAATGCCTTGATCTAAAAATACGACTTTTTCTGAGATCTCTCGTGCAAGAAGTAAATCATGGGTGACGCATATCATCGTAACGTTTTCGCGATGAAGTTTATTCAATAACTCAGCAATCTCTCGCACCATAATGGGGTCTAGTGCAGAGGTCGGCTCATCGAAAACCACGACAGCAGGATCCATGGCGAGCGCGCGAGCAATGGCAACGCGTTGTTTTTGACCGCCAGAGAGTTGTTCAGGATATTTGTTTTGATGCGCAGTCATGTCGAGTCGAGATAGCTCGAAGAGAGCTTTTTCATTTGCTTGCTTGCGGTTCATTTTTTTTAGTTTTCGCAAAGCAAGGGTAATGTTGTCGTTGACCGTCAAATGCCGATAAAGCGCAAACTGTTGAAAAACAAAACCAATGCTTTGTCTAAGTGCGCGTACATCAACCTTTGCATCGGT
>JBAXLV010000249.1:0-4527 GCA_037134635.1 Alcaligenaceae bacterium | reverse complement strand
TAAAAAAGACGACCTCTATCGTTGATAATTTTTTGAAAACAGTCAAACGGAAACTTGTACGGCGGCATCATCATGCTGATCGCGCGTTTTGAACCGGGTGGCCTGTTAGAACTGTGGGAGCGGATCCGCGATCGACGTGCCTCTCGTCGTGCGGCGGCGCTCAAAGTAGCGCTTGCTGAGCCCTTGCCTAACTCTCAGGCGGGGCGCTGATATGTTGCTGCAGGCTGAAGATGTTGGCATGTATTTTGGCGGATTTCGTGCTGTCGATGGCGCTTCGCTCACCATCAATCAAGGCGAGATTATTGGGTTGATCGGACCAAATGGCGCCGGGAAATCAACCTTTTTTAATTGTTTGGTGGGCGACTTAAAACCCTCCAAAGGTCGCGTTCTGTTCGATGGGCATGATGTCACGAATGCCTCACCCGAAGAGCACGCCAAGCTTGGCATTGGACGCACGTTTCAGTTACCTGCAACGTTTGAAGAATTAACGATTCTTGAAAATGTGATGGTCGGCGCGTTCTTGCGTCATCCTGGCGTCAAAGATGCGCGTGAAAATGCTCAGCGAGTGCTCGACTTAACCGGATTGACTGCGCTTGCCGATCAAAAGGCCAAGAGCCTTGGCACACCGGGGCGAAAGCGCTTAGAGATTGCTCGGGTGTTAGCCACTGAGCCAAAGCTGATGCTGCTTGACGAAGCCTTGGCGGGTTTGACCCCCTCAGAGGTGCAGTTGGCGATTGAGTTAGTGCGTCAGATTCACCAGTCGGGCATCACGCTTGTGATCGTTGAGCACATCATGGAAGTCATCTTGTCTTTAACGGACCGCGTGTTGGTATTTAATCAAGGCAAGGTCATTGCCAGTGGTGCGCCGACCGACGTGGTGAATGACCCCGCAGTGATTGAGGCGTATCTTGGTCGGTCGCTTAATAAAAAACGTGAACAGAATACATGAACGTTAAAAATCCTCAGTTAACAGTCAAGCACCTTGAGGTCCGTTACGGCGATCTGGTCGGGATTGCTGATGTGTCGATCGAAGTGCCAGCAGGCTCTATCGTGGCCTTGCTTGGTTCAAACGGTGCGGGCAAGACGACCACCTTGAATGCAATTGCAGGGCTTGTGCCGTCTAGCGGTGGGTCGATCCACTGGGGTGATGAGAGCATTGGTGGTGAGCCGGCTTACGCTGTCGTGCGCAAAGGGGTCGCCTTATCTCCCGAAGGCTGGCATTTGTTTACCCAGCAAACGGTTGAGCAAAATCTGATGCTTGGCACGACACCTTTGAACGATAAGAAGGAAATTCCTGAGTTGTTAGATAGGGTATTTGAGTTTTTTCCACGTTTAAAAGAACGACGTAAGCAACGCGCTGGCACACTGTCGGGTGGAGAGCGCCAGATGTTGGCGGTGGGCCGTGCGCTGATGAGTTCACCTAAAATTTTACTGCTAGATGAACCGAGTCTGGGTTTAGCGCCGGCGATCGTTGAAACACTCTACGAGACCTTATCTCGCTTGCATCGGGCTGGCTTGACGCTATTGATTGCAGAGCAATCGGTGCAGCTCGCGCTTGAAGTGGCAGACTACGCCTACGTGCTTCAAACCGGAAAAACCGTTCTCGAAGGTACGGCTCAAGCGCTTGCAACCGATCCTCAAGTGCGCCGTATTTATTTAGGCTTGACCGACGCAACGTAAAAATATTGCAGCGCAACAAAAGTATCATTTAGCCCTAGTACCTTGTCCTTTTTAGCTGATCTAATCAGATTAAATTTTTTTGAGCATATTTCAAGCCAAAAATTCTGTCACAAGCCAAAGGATATAGGCACTTTCACGGGACGCCGGAATACAGATAGAATAGAGTTACCTATTACCTAATGTACGTACGAACAAGGTTCAGAAAAAATGAACGGGGATGCGAGATGATGGAAATGCGTTTTGAAACACCCAAAACAGCCGAGGCTGCTTCGGCGCTGATTGCTGCGACACCTGGCTTGTCAAAGATTTTCTCAGGTGGTACCGACCTGATGGTGCATATGCGGTCGGGCAACATCAAGCCCGAGTTGGTGCTTGATATCAAAAGCATTGCCGAAATGAACGTGATCGCCGTTGAAAACGGTGGTTATCGTGTGGGTGCTGCTGTGTCCTGTATGCAACTGCTCGAGAATACCGCCTTCGCCACAATG
The DNA here is from genome assembly GCA_037134635.1 of Alcaligenaceae bacterium. GTDB lineage: Bacteria > Pseudomonadota > Gammaproteobacteria > Burkholderiales > Burkholderiaceae_B > Zwartia. The sequence continues at coordinate 2,359 of JBAXLV010000249.1, read as the reverse complement.
TGGCCTGGTGTGATCGATGGCGCGAACCTCGTGGGTTCGATTCAGGTGCGCGGCCGCGCGACCTTAGGTGGCAATCTTTGCAACGCGTCTCCCGGTGCAGACACTGTTCCGGCGATGATCGCTGCGGGCGCAATCGCCAGCATTGTTGGTCCCAATGGCCGTCGTGAGGTTCCTGTTGAACAGATTCCCGCCGGTCCTGGTAAAACATCGCTCGCCAAAGGTGAGTTGATCGTGTCGTTCTTCTTGCCCAAGCGTGCTCCACATTCAGGTGATGCGTATTTGCGCTTCACGCCACGTACCGAAATGGACATCGCGGTGGTGGGTGTGGGTTTGAGTCTGACTCTTGACGACAAAGGTGTTTGCACACATGCACGTGTCAGTCTTGGTGCGGTGGCGGATCGTGCGTTGCTAGTGCCTGAGGCCGCTGCGGCCCTGATCGGCACCACAGTCGACGCTGCTGCCTTAGCCAAGCTGGCCGCTGCAGCCAGTGCTGCAGCACGTCCAATCGACGACAAGCGCGGAACCAAAGAATTTCGAATCAAAGTAGCAGGTGTGCTCGCTAGACGCGCAGCAGAAAAAGCGCTCAGCAGAGCGAAGGGGAAGAACTAAATGTCAAAGCATCACGTCACAACAGTTATCAATGGTGATCCGGTTGAGTTTTTGTGCCAGCCGAACGTCTCTCTGCTCGATGTTTTGCGAGATGAGTTAAACATGACCGGCACGAAAGAAGGCTGCGGTACGGGCGATTGTGGTGCCTGTAGCGTGACCCTTGATGGCCGCTTAGTGTGCTCATGTCTGGTCTTAGGAGTCGAGGCTCAAGGCAAGGCAATTCAAACCATCGAAGGCATGGCGAACGGCGAAACTTTACATGTTTTGCAGCGTAAGTTTCTTGAGCATGCAGCACTGCAGTGCGGCATTTGCACCCCAGGGTTTTTGATTGCTGCGCGCTCGTTGCTCGAGCGCAATAACAATCCAACTGAAGAAGAAGTACGTTTTTGGTTGGCGGGTAATCTGTGCCGTTGCACTGGCTACAACAACATCATTACTGCGGTGCTTGAAGCCGCGCGCGAAATGCGAGGAGCCTGATCATGTTGACAAACACAAAAGATATCGAACAAGTCATGAAGGTTGTGGGTACCAGCCCAGTACGCCCGGACGGTGTGCCAAAGGTGACGGGTCAAGCGCAGTATGGCGCCGATTATTCTTTGCCCGGAATGTTATGGGCAAAAGTGTTGCGCTCGCCCCATGCGCACGCGCGCATTTTGTCTATTGATACGTCCAAGGCTGCGGCCTTGCCCGGTGTGAAAGGCATCATCTTGGGTTCCGATTTTCCGGATCACCCCTTTGATTATGTGGGCCCAGAGCGCGTTGCACAAAACTATTGGCATATGACGCGTAACATCATGGCGCGCGAAAAAGCGCTGTTTGAAGGTCACGCGATTGCTGCTGTTGCAGCAACGACGTCAGCAATCGCCGCTGAAGCGGTCAGCCTAATTGAGGTCAAGTACGAAGTTTTGCCTCATTGCATCGACGTTGAAGACGCAATGAAGCCAGATGCGCCCTTGTTATTTGAAGACATGATTACGCGCGGTGTAGAGCCTGCGCCGAGCAAGCCTTCAAACATTTCTAAGCGCTTAGAGTTCAGCACCGGTGACATCGCCGCTGGCTTTGCCTCTGCCGATGAAGTGGTTGAGATGAGCTTTAAAACTGCCGCCGTACATCAGGGCTATATTGAGCCTCATTCATGTTTGGCACGCTACGGCGCTGACGGTCAGTGCGAACTGTGGTCAGCTAGCCAAGGTCACTTTGTGGTCCGTGCGTACACTGCAAAATTAGTCGGTATGGAGATTAGCAATCTGTTGGTCCATCCTGCCGAAATCGGTGGTGGCTTTGGTGGTAAGACGGTTGTGTATGTTGAGCCGATGGCCGTGATGCTGTCGCGCAAAACAGGTCATCCTGTCAAGATCATGATGGGCCGCGAAGACGTGTTTAAGTCAACTGGCCCAACGTCGGGTTCGTCAATGACAGTTAAGATTGGCGTCAAAAAAGACGGCACCCTCGTCGCCGCTGAAGGCTTGTTTAAGTTTCAAGCGGGCGCGTTTCCTGGCTCGCCAGTCATGAACGCCACGATGTGTGCCTTCGCACCCTACATCATCCCCAACGTCAAATCTGTTGGTTTCGATGTGGTGAGTAATCGTCCAAAATCAGCGGCCTATCGTGCGCCTGGTTCACCGATCTCTGCTTTTGCAGTTGAAAGCGTGTTGGATATTCTGGCCAAGAAGATTGGTATGGATCCACTCAAGTTGCGTTTGAAGAATGCTGTGAAAGCGGGTTCTCCAACGGCCTGGGGTCCTAAGCA
>JBAXLV010000248.1:0-4548 GCA_037134635.1 Alcaligenaceae bacterium | reverse complement strand
GGTTTGGTAAAGCGGTTCGAGCGGTCGCGCATAGTCGCAATGCCGCAACCCTAATGGGGATCAATGTTTCAGCCATTGTAGTGATGGCCTTTGTGGTGAGCTCGAGCCTGGCGGGTTTAGCTGGCATGCTGATTGCGCCGATTACAACGGCTTCAGTTTTTATGGGCTTAACGATTGCACTCAAAGCCTTTTCGGCTGCAATTGTCGGTGGGCTTAACAATCCACGTGGCTGCATGCTTGGGGGATTTTTGCTAGGGTTGCTCGAGGCGCTAGTGGGGCTCTGGCAGGCCGAGATGCGTGAGATCAGTATCTTTCTTTTGATTATCGTTGTGCTGGCGTTAAAGCCCGAAGGCTTGCTTGGACAAAGACAAGTGGAGAAGGTCTAATGCTTGAGCAGCACAGTCGGGCTCATCTTGTTGGTCTGGCCCTCGTTATAGCGGCAATCATTCTGCTGCCGTTTTCAACGGATAACGGGTTTTATCTTAAGGTGATGTTTTTAGTTGGCGTCAATTATCTGGCGGGCTCTGGCTTAAACGTCTTGGTTGGCGTGACAGGGCAAAAATCTTTGGGGCACGCTGGTTTATTTGCCGTGGGTGCGTATGCCGTTGCCTTGCTCACCACACGCGCAGGCTGGAATCCTTGGGTCGCTTTTGTTGCCAGTGGCGTGATCTCTGGTGTGTTTGGTGCCATCATTGCGTTGCCAGCGTTGCGTGTTAAAGGCCCTGCCTTGGCAATGGTCACGATTGCGTTTGGCATCGTGATTGAAAAAATTGTTTCTGAATGGCAGGACGTCTTTGGTGGACAGGCCGGTATCTACGGTGTGGTGCCTCCAAGCTTGTTTGGCGGCGTACGGCTGGGCCCAAAAGAATGGGTCTGGTTCGTGGGATTCTTGGCGATTTTGGCGCATTTGGCGATACGTGCATTAGTCAACGGCAAGTATGGGCGTGCCTTCAGGGCCGTCAATACCGCTGAGGTTGCGGCAGAGAGCGTGGGTGTAAGTGTCTATCGCTTTAAAGTGCTTGCGTTTGTGATCAGTGCTGTGACCTGCGGTTTGGCGGGTGCGTTAATCGCGCAGCAAAATCAATATATCAGCTCAGATTTCATTACCTTTGGTTTGTCGATTTTCTTTCTCTTGATTGTTTTGTTTGGAGGTAGTTCGGTTTATGGGCCTTTACTGGGCGCGTTAGTATTGACGCTGCTGGACGCGTTTCTGGCGCGCTGGCCGCATTTGCAACATTTTACTTATGGCGCTTTACTCTTGTTTGCGCTATACGTGATGCCCGATGGGCTATCTGGCATGGTCCGCAGCACTTCGCGTAAGTTGTTTGCGTCGTGGTTTGCTCCCAGGGCTTTGACTCAAGGCGAGAGCCACTGGCACCTACGGGCCGGTGAGATCGCTGCACCTGACCTCCCTTTGCTCAAAACAACCGACTTGTACAAGGCCTACGGAGGTGTGATTCCAACGAATCGCGTGAACATTAGCGTGAAGACGGGACATATCCATTCGTTGATCGGCCCGAACGGTGCCGGTAAAACCACCTTATTGAATATTTTGTCAGGCGCCATTGAGCCCGATAGTGGGACCGTTGAATTTAATGGACGCTCAATTGCGGGGCTGCCAGCAAATAAGATCTGTAGTTTAGGCATGGCGCGCACTTTTCAAAACCTCAAGCTGTTTGGCAACATGACCGTACTTGAAAATGTACAGGTGGGTTTACATTCACGCTTAGAGGCCGGGATGCTCAGTTATTTGTTGAGCCTGCCGCGTGCGCGGCGCGAAGAGGCCTCGACGTATCGCGAGTCGTTACAAATCCTTGAGTTTTTAGGCTTGCGTGACAAGGCGCATGAGTTGGCGGGTAGCCTGCCCTATGGTTTGCAGCGACGCCTTGAAATCGCTCGGGCGCTGGCGACGCACCCACGTTTACTTTTGCTTGATGAGCCCGCAGCCGGCTTAAACCCGCAAGAAACGCAAGACTTAATCGAGGTCATCAAGCGCATTCGCGATCATGGCATCACAATTTTGCTGATTGAACATCATATGGATCTTGTCATGGCCATCTCGGATCATGTGATCGTTCTTGATTACGGTGAAAAAATTGCTGAAGGAAGCCCGGTGGATGTTCAAAACAATCCGCGAGTTATTGCGGCCTATCTGGGTGTGGACGAAGATCTCGATGATTTGAGCTTAGTGAACGAGCAGCCAGGAGGCCAACATGTCTGAGCTGCCTGTTCTTGAGGTCGATAAGCTTGAAGTTCGTTACGGCGCAATTGAAGCCATCAAAGGCATTTCGCTGCATGTCAATATTGGTGAAATTGTCACGATCATTGGCGGCAATGGTGCTGGTAAAAGCACGCTGATGAAAACAATTTCTGGGCTCGAACCTGCTGCCGCGGGGCGAGTGCTCTTTTCAGGACAAGACGTTACGCGCATGCCCGGCCATTTACGCGTGCCCCTTGGCATTGCTCAGTCGCCTGAAGGGCGCCAAGTGTTTCCGGATCAAACCGTGCTGGATAATTTGTTCTTAGGAGCCTTTCACCGCAAGGATGGTCAACCGGTGATCGACGCTGACGTAGAGGAGCAGTTCAGAATTTTTCCGCGCCTTAAAGAGCGACAAGATCAGATGGCCGGCACGATGTCTGGTGGTGAACAGCAGATGCTCGCGATTGCGCGGGCCTTGATGTCTCGCCCCAGTTTATTGTTAATGGATGAGCCGTCACTGGGTTTGGCACCATTGATTGTGAAAGAAATTTTTAGTGTGATCCGTGCTCTAAAAGAAAGAGGCGTCACAATTTTGCTGGTCGAACAAATGGCAAATCAGGCTTTAGCGGTGGCCGATCGTGCCTATGTACTTGAAACTGGGCGTATTACCATCGAGGGTAAGGGCTCAGAGCTGCGCCGCGATCCTAAAGTACGCGCAGCCTACTTGGGAGCACACTGATGGGCGCCGGACAAGCACTTGAGCAAGGCAGTTTTGACTACATTATTGTGGGTAGTGGGGCCGCTGGTTCGATTTTAGCCAATCGCTTATCTGAAAATCCAGATGTCAGCGTTTGCGTGCTCGAGGCGGGTCCTTCAGATTGGGATCCCTTGCTGCACATGCCTGCTGGTTACATCAAAAAAGTCTTTGATCCAAAGGTGACCTTTCCATTTTCGACCGAACCCACTGAGCATACGGGGGGTAGAAGAGTTCCTGTCCCGCAAGGTAGAACCTTGGGTGGCTCAACCGCAATCAATGGCTTGGTCTATAACCGCGGACAAGCTGAAGATTTTGATGATTGGGCTGCTGCCGGTAATCCAGGGTGGAGCTATCAGGATGTTTTGCCATTTTTTAAACGTACCGAATCTCGTATTGGCGATGGTGATGATGCGTATCGTGGCCGTACTGGGTTGATGCCGATTACGAATATTGATTGGATTCATCCAATTAGCGAAGCGTTTATTTCTGGCGCACAAGAGCTTGGCATCCCCCGTAATCCTGATTACAACGGTGCGACGCAAGCCGGCGTTGGCTATTTTCAACGCAATATTCATCGGGGCTATCGCATGAGTACTGCGCGTACCTTTTTGCGACCTGCGCGTAAACGCCCGAACTTGACGGTGTTGACAAAAGCGCACGCAGCTAGGGTTTTGTTTGAGGGTTTGCGTGCGATCGGCGTTGAATATGTACGTGGTGGGCAAGGCGGTGCAAGGCATTCAGTGCGCGCACGTCGAGAGGTCTTGCTGTGTGCCGGGGCGTTAAATACACCCAAGTTATTACAACTGTCGGGCGTTGGGCCTTCGAGCGTGTTGGCTGGTTTGGGTGTGCAGGTGCTGCACGATTTGCCCGGGGTTGGTCATCACTTGAAAGATCATTTTTCAATTCGTGTGGTGGCCAAGGTTCAGGGTGTCGCCACGATCAACGAGTTGGCACGTGCTCCTCGGCTGTGGGGTCAAATTGCGCGTTGGCTGTTTAAACAGCCGAGCATTTTGGCCTTGAGTCCCTCGTTGGTTCATTTTTTCTGGCAATCGCGTCAAGGCTTGGTGCGCCCTGATTTGCAAGGTGTGTTCTCGCCGGCAAGCTATCGTGAGGGCTATGTGGGTTTGCTGGATCAGTATCCGGGCATGACTTGTGGGGTGTGGCAGCATCGCCCCGAAAGTATGGGCTATGTGCATGCAAAGTCAATAGATCCGTTTGAAGCGCCCGTGATTCAGCCAAACTATCTGGATCACGAGAACGATCGGAGAGTGCTGCTTGATGGAATGCGACTCGCCCGTAATTTATTAAAAACACAACCGCTTGCCCAATACTCAGTGGGCGAGTCGATGCCAGGTGTGCAAATCGAGCGCGATGATGAAATGCTCGATTACATCCGGCGCTATGGCGTTTCTTCATACCACTTGAACGGTACAGCGCGTATGGGCCCAGTCTCTGAGCGAGGCAACGTAGTCGATGCACAGTTGCGCGTACACGGGCTTGAGGGGTTGCGAGTGGTAGATGCCTCGATTATGCCCATTGCCAGGTATGTCAGGTCTAGAATTACAAGAGCGCTTAATTAGTGAAAACTTTC
>JBAXLV010000247.1:0-4559 GCA_037134635.1 Alcaligenaceae bacterium | reverse complement strand
AGCCGGCAACAGCGCATTACCCAGCGCGTGACGAATCACGACGGTACGTTCAAACAAGCCTTTTGCACGCGCAGTTCGAATGTAGTCTTCGGACATCACCTCAATCACCGAAGAGCGCACCAACCTGGCCACGACAGCGGCATAACGATAGCCCACCGCGAGTGCCGGCCAAATCAATTGGGACAAATTGGCAATCGGATCGACATAAAAAGGCGTATAGGTCACTGGAGGCGACCACGAAAATAGCGACAACAAACCTAAAACGATCATCATCCCCAACCAAAACGAGGGTACGGCCAAGCCAGCAATGGTGACGACACGCAAACAATAATCAATCCACGAGTCGCGATATAACCCCGCTAGCACGCCCAAGGGAATCGCAAAGAGCACTGCAATTACCGCCGACATGATTGCAACTTGCAAGGTCAGGCCAACGCGAATGCCGATTTCTTCTACCACGGGGCGATTTGTCCAATATGAGATTCCAAAATCCAAGGTAACCAGCCCCTTCAACCAATAACCAAGCTGAACGTAGAGTGGTCGATTCAACCCCAAACGCTCTCGCTCTTGTGCGACAACTTGAGCTGATACGTTTCCGCCGTCCCCACGCAACTTCAGTTCAATGACATCACCGGGCACCACGCGCAACATAAAAAACACAAGCACTGCCACCCCAAACAAGGTCGGAATCACTAACAACAAACGTTTCAAAAGATAAGAACCCATGTCTTCGCTCGCCTAAAGTTTGATGCAGGCTGCAAAATGCCCGGACCTGATTTCACGCAATTCAGGAACACTTTGCTGACACTCAGCGCTCGCACGTGGGCAACGCGTATGAAACACACAACCCGCCAGGCGCCGCAGGGGCGAAGGGATTTCACCCGCAATCGGTTTGCGCACACGTTTCTGCTCAAGATGCGGATCGGGAACAGGCACCGCCTCAAGCAGCGATACCGTGTAGGGATGCAGGGCATTGCCATACAGTTCATCGCGGTCAGCGACCTCCATCACATGACCTAGATACATCACTACTACGCGGTGTGCCAAATGCCGGACCACGGCTAGGTCATGAGCAATAAACAAATAAGCAATATTTTTTTCGCGCTGAAGATCATCCAGCAAGTTGATAATCTGGCCTTGGATTGACACATCCAAAGCAGAAACGGGCTCGTCACACACAATCAGCTTTGGCTCAAAAGCAAGCGCGCGTGCGATGCCGACCCGCTGACGTTGTCCGCCCGACAGTTGGTGTGCATAGCGTTGCGCCATATCCGGTAACAACCCCACCTGCACCAACAATTGTTCAACACGCTCGGTAGTCGCTTGCGCTGTCGCAGTTTTTTTATAAACGTTTAAAGGCTCGGCAATTAGGTCTCCGATCTTGATACGCGGATTCAGCGAACTATACGGATCCTGAAAAATCACTTGAATCTGCGTACGTAATTTTTTTAGTTGCGCGCCAGAAGCCTGCGCCAAGTCTTCACCTTCAAACATGACTCGACCCGAACTGATCTGTTCTAACTGCAAAATCATACGACCAATTGTTGTTTTTCCGCAGCCAGATTCACCGACTAAGCCTAAGGTACGACCCGCTTGAATTGAAAAAGAAACATCTTGCACAGCCCGCACGACAGCGGGTGGACTGAACAGACCAGCGTTCACTTTAAAGTGCTTCGTTAAAGAATCAACTGTTAGTAACGCTGCCGTCTCGCTAGCGCGCGACGCCTCAGGCTGAAACGCAACGTGAACAGTCAGGTCTTTTTCTATTGGTGGTGAAAGTTCACTTTCGTGATGACAGGCAGAGAAACGATTCTCTGGCAATGCAAGCAATTGGGGTGCCACTGCACAAGCCTCTGTTCGATAAGCGCAGCGAGGGGCAAAGGCACAGCCTACCCCTATTTGACGCATATCCGGCGGTTGACCTTCAATCGTCTCAAGCTTTCTGGCTCGGGGCAAATCTAAACGGGGTACTGAACGCAACAGCCCTCTCGTATAGGGATGCCGAGCATTGGCAAACAATTGACTCGCACGACCCTGTTCAACGGTTGCCCCCGCGTACATCACCACCACACGCTGCGCATAACGAGCAACGATTCCAAGATTATGTGTAATTAATACTAAGGCAATGCCTAAGCGTTCAGTCAACGATTTCATCAGCTCTAAAATCTGAGCCTGAATCGTCACGTCAAGTGCGGTAGTCGGTTCGTCAGCGATGATTAGTTTTGGATTGCAGGCCAAACCAATCGCAATCATGACTCGCTGTCGCATACCCCCAGAAAAATTATGCGGGTATTGCTTGAGCCGCTGCTCTGGATCTGAAATTCCAACAAGCGTCAATAGTTCGACGGCGCGCGCCTGCGCTTGCTCAGCATCCATTTTTAAATGCAACCGTAACGGTTCCATAATCTGGCGACCAATCGTCAAGATTGGATTCAGACTACTCATGGGCTCTTGAAAAATCATGGCAATATCACGGCCACGCAGCGCACGTAACTCGCGCTCAGGCATACCCGTCAACGACTTACCATCAAAAATAATCTCACCGTTTGAAATGCGACCTGCAGGCTTGGCCAACAACCCCATGATGGCCAACGCACTCACCGATTTACCGCTGCCAGATTCGCCCACGATCGCCAGCATCTCGCCGGGCGCAATTGACCAACTGACGCGTCGCACCACTTCAAGCGTGCCCCGCTCTGTGCGAAACTCAACAGACAAGTCGCGTACAGACAATAAATCAACAGAACGATTCAGGCTCATTTTTTAGGCGGACTCAACCATAAATCGCTCAGATCTTGATAGATCATTTGAGACGGGGAAATTGTCCAACCATGGACTCGACTGCTCAACACAACATTACGACTCATATGTAAAAATGGCACGGCATACGCCTTGGTCATGGCGCGCATTTCAAACTCGCGCACGAGTTGACGCCGCTTAACGGGATCGAGCTCTCGGCCCTGCTGTTCGAACAATTCATCAAGGATTGGATCCACTGCAAACGTTGCGACTTGACTACCACGCTCAGCCGACAAATACTTTGACAACCCCGTCGTTGGATCTGTACTCACATCAACAAACGAATCCACCATGATGTCGAAATCACCACTGCTTCTTGCCGCAAACCACCCTGCGGTTTCATGCTGTTTATGCTGCACCTTGACACCAATCTGACGCCATTGATCAATCATATAAATGCCCACCGTCACAAACGGTGCAATATTGCGATTACTTAAGGTGAAGGTCAAATTCTCGGCGCCCGCCTCTTTCAACAACCGGCGCGCTTCAGCGCGATTGGCCTCAATATTTTTACCAAAGCCCGGCCACTGAACCATTTCAGCCTCAGTCGCTGCCCATTTACCGCCGGGCATTAACGCACCACCAACCGGGCCAAGAGACGACACTTTGCGTAAGGCAACAGAGCCGCCCCAACGGTCAATCGCCAAAGAAAGCGCTCGACGCACGCGCTCGTCGTCAAAAGGTTTCTTCTTAGTATTGACACTCATCAACATATGAAACAACCAATCGCTTTCGTACACGTTGACCTTATCACCCAGAGTACGAACAAGCCGATCGCGCTCGGGTGGCGCAAAGCCGCGAAACTCGGCCAGAATATGTTCACCTTCCATCGCATTCAACATGGCAGACGTGCCTAAAGTGATCGCACGAAACCCATCAAGATACGGTCGATCTTTTATAAAATAATCATCAAATTTAGCACCGACCCAGTGCGATCCAGCGACATGCTCAACAAATTTAAAAGGCCCCGTTCCCAGTACATTACGGGTAGGAAAATTTGGATCAATTTTGAGTTTAGCTGCACTATAAATACAGTTCCACGGTGACGCAAAACCACTTTCGACAATGGATGAATCGACCTGCTTCATTTTAAAAACAATGGTTCTGGCGTCTGGCGCCTGAACACTGTCGACCGTCTCAAAGAGGTCTCGACGCGCAGACACCACGCCATTGGATGGCGACATGATTCGCTCGTACGAAACCTTGACATCTTCTGAGGTCAAGAGCGTGCCATCGTGAAACTTGATATTTGGACGCAACGTAAAGGTGTAGGTCATCGCGTCTGGCGAGACTGACCAGCTTTGCGCCAAATCCCCAACCACAGTTGGATAATTATTTTGCTCATACTTGAGCAAGGTTGAATAATGCGGCGCCACGCGTTGAATCACCGCAAAGGTTTGCATCGCATGGCAATCGTACGAGGGTGGCTCGGCCACAATTCCAAATGACAGGGTTCCACCGCGCTGAATCTCTTGGGATAAGACTCCGCCAGAACCGAGCAGCACCAGTGCAGTCACCACCCAACGACTTACTCTCACGCCGATATGCATGTTTGTCTCTCTGTTTTAATTTCGTTGTCTTTTTGACAATCGGGCAATCTCTGTTGCTGAGCTTTTAATTAACTGCTTGAACTCGACCGCGGCACCATTTTTAAGCGCACCGAAACTTCTTTCACCTCACTGTTTTGTCTATTCTGCCTGAATACCCGCTGCTTTAACAATTTGCTCCCAGCGTTTCGCCTCGTTCGCCACAAATAAAGC
>JBAXLV010000246.1:0-4571 GCA_037134635.1 Alcaligenaceae bacterium | reverse complement strand
GCGTCTAGGCCAGCTCGACATTGGTTTAATGGGTTTAGAAGAAAATCTGCAAACTTGTCGGGCGATGGTGGCGTGTTGTGACTTGCCAATGATTGCCGATGGCGATACCGGTTACGGTAACGCGGTCAATGTCCACCACACGGTACGCGCGTTTGAACAAGCAGGCGTGGGTGGGTTAATGCTTGAAGATCAGGTTTGGCCTAAACGTTGTGGTCACATGAAGGGGAAAGAAGTCATTTCAGCAGAAGAAAATGCTGAAAAAATTCGAGCAGCAGCGCAGGCACGACGTAATCAGGATTTTGTAATCAAATCGCGCACCGACGCCTATGGCACACACGGTTTAGCTGAAGCGATCCGGCGCCTGAATCTTTATGCTGAGGCGGGCGCCGACTTGTTGTTTGCCGATGCTGTGTTGGCAGAGCAAGATATTGCGACCTTAGTCAAAGAGACCGTTAAACCAATTTCTGTGAATATGGGATTTGGTATCCGTACACGCTCAACGACGCCTTTGATTTCGGCCAAACGGCTTGAAGATTTAGGGGTGTCTGCGGTGATTTACCCAAGGTTGCTAACGGCGGCTGCGGTTCAAGGGATGGTCAATGGCATGCAGGCGTTGCAGGCCTCGCTGGGCAAAGACGAAATCGTGAATCGTCCGGACTTGGCCGTTTCGTTTGAAGAGTTAAACGAGTTGTGTGGTTACGCTGAGTCGCAAGAACTTGAGCAGCGCTATTTGACTAAAACCGAATTAGACAAAAAATACACGCGCTAGAAAATGCCGAAGGCCTATTCGGCCCATTCGAGGTCATGAAAATTAAATCCACCCTCTAAAGTCGGCTTGATGATTTCAAAGTAGGGTGAAACATCGAAGTCGCGCGGCGTTAAAAGACTGAAGTGTTTAGGCTTAAAGTGGGTTGGTTCAAACGCATATTGTGTCGAAGACGCTAGGACACTTGTTTCTAACGAGAGAATCGGATAGCGAACGGTCGCAAAAGCTTGGGCAATCAAGGTCGAGCAAATGGCACGCGTGGGATCACCGCTGCCAAGCGCAAGTAGCTTGCGACGATACCGAGACGGGATCGGAGGGGTCGGAAGTAGATAGCGCGCCAGATCAAAGACGTTACGAAGATCATATTGGTGTCCGAGCTGTGAGAGCGCATACTGTATGACAGCATCGCACTCCTTCGTGTTGAGACCCACGGGTCGACAGATCCGTGTGTGTAGATGGGCAAAGCGTTCAAGGCTACTGCTACAGACGCCTCGAACGGTGTCCGCTTCGATTAGGCAGTGATCCTCTGGGGCGCGATCGCCCAGATAATTGAATCCAATAAATAACGCAGCATGCGACCAGGTTGATTGCGTTAAATATTTGATCGCAGAACTGATTCTGGTGCGTCCCTCTACAAGAAGAACATCGCCGGGGCGCAACGTTTCTTGTAGATGGAGTGGATTAGAAGGTGGCGCGGTCGAGCCAACCTTTATCTCTTTGGTTAGATAGGTGGCCAGCCACGTACCAAGTGATAGCGTGAGCCGGTTCATCGTTATTTTTTGCGGCGCGCATCCACCCGAGCAACGAGATCGCGTTCAGCAGCATCGAGCTTATCAAGACCAACCAATTTTTGGCGCTCTTGAAAAGAAGTCATGCGATCGAGCATGCTTTCGGTTGTGCCTTCTTTGCGCAGTACTTCAAGCCCCTGTTTGATTGCGAAGGATCCCAGGTAGAGCGCGGCGTTTGCATAAAGAATGACGTTAAAACCCATAGCAAGTAGTTCTTTCTCAGGCACGAGTGGTGTGCGACTGCGTTCGATCATATTGGCGACCAACGGCGTGCCCTTGAACTCTTTGCTGATGCGCTGTAATTCTTCGATACTGTTTGGGGCTTCGACAAATACCATATCTGCACCAATTTCTCGGTAGGCGTGTGCACGTGCTAAAGCAGATTCTAAGCCTTCAGGTCCGCGAGCATCGGTGCGGGCAATGATCACGAAGTTTGGGTCTGTGCGGGCATCGAGGGCAGCTTGTAAGCGGTAGAGCATTTCTTCGACCGGCGCAACAGACTTGCCTTCAAAATGTCCGCAGCGTTTAGGAAATACTTGATCTTCAATGTGTAGCCCCGCCGCACCGATCCGTTCGTACAACTTGATGGTGCGTTTGACGTTCGCCACACCACCAAAGCCGGTGTCGCAATCTGCAATCACGGGCACCGAGACGGCGTCTGAAATCCTTTCGACCTGACTGGCCAGTTCGTTTAGTGTGATCAAACCAATATCTGGGCCACCTAAATACGTATTTGCAGTGCCGCCACCCGTCACATAAACAGCTGGAAAACCAGCTTGTTCAATTAATTTTGCCGTAAAGCAGTCGGTCGCACCAGGTACGATACCGGGGCCGCCTGCGGCGATGAGTGCTCTGAGTTTTGCGGTACGTGGATTCATAAATCGTCTCAATAGTGATTAGTAATTAGTAAGGTGAATTAGGTTGCTTGCTGGTATTTGCGTCGTTCAGCGGCCATGTCTGGTAAAAACCAGGCGACGAGTCCGAGAATGGGTAAAAAAGAACACAGCTGATAAACGAAACTAATTCCGTTCATATCTGCTAGCCATCCCATCACCGCGGCACCGAGACCGCCTAGGCCAAACGAAAAGCCGAAGAACATGCCCGATACAAAACCGACACGACCCGGCATCACCTCATGGGCAAAGACCAAAATGGCTGGAAACGCGGACGCCATGAGCAAGCCGATAATGATCGTTAGCACGCCGGTCCAGAATAGATCTGCGTAGGGCAAAGCGAGGGTAAAAGGTAGCGTGCCTAGGATTGAAATCCAAATCATGGGTCTGCGGCCCAGGCGATCCGTCAGTGCGCCACCGATCAGTGTGCCAATCGCGATGGCAGCCATAAAGATAAAGAGCTGAACCTGGGCAGCTTGAACCGGCAGATCAAAACGCTCGATCAAGTAAAAAGTAAAGAAAGAGGTTAGGCTCGCGCTGTAGACATTTTTTGAAAACAGTAACAGCATCAATATTGTGATTAAAAATAGCATGCGGGCCCGCGGTAAATCTGATGCCGGGTTTGCGTTCGCTGCGGTCGTCGATTTGTTGCTGGGTTTGATATGAGCGCCATACCATTTTCCGATGCGGGTTAAGAACGCAATCGCAATTAGTGCCGCCAAAGACACCCAGGCGATTGCTTTTTGACCGTGCGGCAACACAATAAAGGCCGCCAGCAGTGGGCCCACAGCTTGGCCTACGTTGCCACCCACTTGAAAGAACGCCTGCGCCGAGCCAAATTTTCCGCCAGAGGCCATGCGCGCGACGCGTGAAGCTTCTGGGTGAAAGATGGCAGAGCCTGTGCCGATGAGGCTGGCTGCGATCAAAATGATTGCGTACGTGGGCGCGACCGAGAGCAACAGCAAACCGATCAGTGTTGAACCCATGCCAATTGCGAGTGAAAAGGGCATTGGGTTTTTGTCTGTATAAAAGCCCACCGTTGGCTGCAAAAGCGACGCGGTCAATTGAAAGGCAAGAGTGATGATGCCGATCTGTGTGAAATCTAGGCTGAACTCAGATTTGAGCAGCGGATATAAAGCTGGGATTAAGGACTGAATCAAGTCATTTAAAAAATGACAGAAGCTCAAAGAAATCAGAATAGGGATCGCGGCACTCTGCGCGGTGACACCGCTTGTTGCTATTGCGGCAGGGGTGGTTGTTTTATTCATCAAAGTCGGTGTGTCAGGCGTGAGTGAGGTTATTGGTCTAAACAACGCAGCTTAATCGATCAGCGAGCCTACCGATTCTATGCAGGGCTCTGCTCTTTTTGCAACATATTCAGAGAATCAGTCAAAATGAGGTACGCTTGACACGAACTAGTTAGATACGCTTATCTTATTGCGACGCAACATTTTAATTATTTTTAAAAAGGAACAACGATGCTTGTAAATGGTGCGTGTCATTGCGGCCAAATCCGTTACGAAGCAGAGATCGACCCTGCAGCGGTGTCGATTTGTCATTGCACGGATTGCCAAAAGATCACGGGGTCGGCCTTTCGCGTCAACGTCCCTGCTAAAAAAGAGAATTTTCGGATGTTGGCAGGAACCCCGAAGACTTATCTTAAAACGGCAGACAGCGGAGCAAAACGCTTGCAAGCTTTCTGCCAAAACTGTGGCACGTCAATCTACGCCACGACTGAAGTCGATCAAAAGGTGTTTGGTCTGAGAGTCGGGGCGTTAGAACAGCGACAGCAACTCATTCCACAAAAACAAATTTGGTGCGACTCGGCCTTGCCTTGGTTGGGAAATATCACCGGTCTACCCGGCGCACCCAAGCAACCGGCTTAAATGCCTGCGTTTCCTGGCCTCGATTAAGCACTAACAGGCCGTTCAGCGTTTGCCAGCTCAAGCAATGCTGAGCGTTGCACTTTTCCGGTCGTGGTGCGTGGGATCACCTCAAGTAGCTTTAGATAACGAGGGATTTTGTAATCGGCTAACTTGCCCTTGCAAAACGCGCGTAATTCAGCATAGGTAATGTGCATGCCGGGGTGGGTCTGAATAAAGGCGAAGCCGACTTCGTCCAGCC
>JBAXLV010000245.1:0-4584 GCA_037134635.1 Alcaligenaceae bacterium | reverse complement strand
CCGAGTGGAGTTGCTATGAGCAAGAAGAAAGCGAGCCAAATTCCATTGTTCTTAAATGCCTGATAAAAAATTGGATTGTTAATAAAAATATGCCAAGCAGCCAATGCGCCCAACGGTACGGCCAACGTGACCGAAAGAATCAGGGTCATGATCATCAAAGTGAACGTCGGGGCCAAGCGCTGCCCGATCATTTGACTGACCTGCAAGCCCGTGAACAACGAGACGCCAAGATCACCGTGCAACACTTTCCAGATCCAGTCGCCGAAACGCAACAAGAACGGCTGGTCTAGCCCAAGGGTCATGCGAATACGGGCTATATCAGCCGGCGTCGCATCCTCACCCGCCAACAATACGGCGGGGTCGCCTGGTGTCAAGCTCAGTAAACCAAAAACAAACAAGGCCACAAATAGCATGACCGGCAACGTCAAAAGCACGCGCCTTAAGGTGTAGGAAAGCATTCAGTACCCTTCAGACCGCTCTAGTTAAGGCGAAATTCATATTAAATGGCGTCTAGCTCGCCGTCAATCTCAGGCACAATAGCCGTTATCAATTCAGTTCGAAAAACCTTGACATTTATGCAGACGCTTAATATTCCAATTTTCCCGCTCGGAGCCACTCTTTTCCCGGATGGCATGATGGCACTCAAGATTTTTGAAGTGCGCTATCTTGACATGACCAAAAAGTGTTTGCGCGACAACAGTCCGTTCGGTATCGTGACCATCAATGAAGGCGCAGAAATACAGGTCGCAGGTCAGCGGGTTGAGTTTTCTGATGTCGGCACTCTGGCAACCATTATTCACTTTGACGCCGTGCAGCCCAGCTTATTCATGCTTCGGTGTCAAGGCGGTCAGCGCTTTAAAGTGCTGCAATGCGAACTTCAAGCCAACGGGCTTTGGCGGGCCGAAGTTGAGCTCATTGCTCCTGACGAAATCATTCCAATCCCTTCTGAACTTCTGCCAACCGCAGACGCATTGACCAAGATTATTCGAGCGATTGAAGATCAGGGAATCGAACCTGACCAACGTCCCATCATCCAACCGTATCAATTGAATGACTGCGCCTGGGTGGCAAACCGATGCGCCGAGCTCCTGGACTTACCCCCACAGCAAAAACAGCATCTTCTTACCATGCAAAACCCGCGCCTCAGACTCGATCTCGTACAAGAACTTTTAGAAGAGATGGGCGTCTTTAAAGAGCAAAAATAATCATTATTTGTACGTTGTATGCTTCACGTTCAATCATTGGCGAAAAGCCAAGAAAGGAGATTTTTTTGGCTGACTGGGCTCTAGGCATCGATATTGGAGGCACCTTCACGGATATCGTGGCGCTTGACTACGCCTCAGGACAACAACACGCACTCAAAGTGCTAACCACACACGGAGACCCCGCACAGGGCGTTGCCATTGGCGTCAAAGACTTACTGCAGGCGCACCGCATTGCTGCGCAAAGCATCACCCGTGTGGTGCACGCAACAACGCTATTCACCAATGCGCTCATCGAACGCAAAGGTGCGTGTACAGGCTTGTTAGTGACTCAGGGCTTCAAAGACATTATTGAAATCGGTAACGAAAGAAAGTACGACCTCTATGATCTGCAAATGGAATCGGCACCGCCTTTAGTCGAACGGAGACTCAGAGCTGAAATCAGTGCGCGCATGGATGCGTTCGGAGATGAGCGCTCGGCAGTCGAGCCAAAAGAGGTTCGTCTCGTCGTACAAGGTTTAATTGACCAAGGGGTCGAGTCGCTCGCCGTTTGTCTGCTACATGCCTACGCTTCACCCACGCACGAGCGCACGATACGTGATCTATTGCAAAATGAGTTTCCACAACTCGACATCACGATTTCAAGCGATGTTGCTCCCGTCATTCGCGAATTTGAGCGTATTTCAACGACTGTTGCGAACGCCTACATTAAGCCGCTTGCGAGCCGTTATCTTCAAGCACTGACTGCCAGACTTCGTGACCTAACAATCCCGGCCGAGGTGCTGATGATGCTCTCAAATGGTGGCTTATCACATTTGGATGAAGCAAAACGCACGCCTATAGACTTACTAGAATCAGGTCCTGCTGCAGGTGCAATTTCTGCGGCTTACTTCAGTACCTTAGACGAACATGCCAATCTGCTCGCGTTTGATATGGGCGGTACGACTGCAAAGTTATGTCTAGTTGAAGGGGCACAACCCTCGATCGCCTACGGATTTGAAGCAGCTCGCAGAAAGCGGTTTGCTGAGGGAAGCGGCCTTCCTGTGCGGATCACTACGATTGATTTGATCGAGATCGGCGCGGGAGGCGGCAGCATCGCCTACCAAGACCAACTAGGTTTGCTTAAAGTGGGCCCTCAAAGTGCAGGCTCAGAACCTGGGCCCGCGTGCTACAGCTTAGGAGGAGTCGCCCCGACGGTCACGGACGCAAATTTAATATTGGGTTATCTCAACCCCGATTACTTCGCGGGTGGCACCTTAAAAATAGATCAACGCCTGGCCGAAGATTCGTTAAAAGAACTCGCGTCTCAACTGCAACGCGATCTCACCGACGTCGCCTGGGGCATTCACGATATCGTTGCTGAAAATATGGCGGGCGCGGCAAGGGTTCATGTGGCAGAGCGAGGCCGCGATCCACGTGACTTTATTCTTTTATGTACTGGCGGTGGAGGCCCACTTCACGCCTATTACGTTGCTCAAAAAATTGGCGTAAAAAAAATTCTCTGTCCGCCTTCGGCTGGCGTTGCGTCGGCCTATGGATTATTAGTTGCCCCGGCACGGGCAGATCGCTCGCGCACAGCCGTTGTTAAGCTTGCAACAGACCCGCTCGCTGATATTGAGTGCGCCTTCGCTCAGCTCGAAGATCAGGCCCGCATGCCGATTGAACTGCTCAGTGAATCGTTCGGGCCGATCACCCTTGCGCGACTCGCGGATGGCCGCTACGTGGGTCAAGGCTTTAACTTAACCGTCGCACTACCGACCGGCCCTTATCTTGGCAATGGCCTAACAACTGATCAAGACATTCGCAATTCACTGATTCGCGCATTTGAATCCGCCTACCGAGAAAAATTTGGCCGAACACCGCCAGACGTTCCGGTCGAACTGATGAACCTGCGCGTCACGGCGCAAGCTATGCCGCTTCAGAAATTCGTTTCAACAACACTCGCAACAGGCAACCCACCAAAACCAAAATCAACGCGGCTGGTTTACTTTCACGAGCTACGGCAGTACGTCCAGACGCCCGTCTTCGAGCGCACTGATATCCACGCCGGTTTCACTTTGTCAGGCCCACTGTTAATCGAAGATGCAAGCTCGACACTTGTGGTGGGTCCAAAAGGTATGGTCGTTCAGTCGTCAACCGGCAATTTAATCATCACCATCGAAGATGTCTTGGCCCCTAGCGACAAAAAAGCAACGTCGCTTTCTTCTCAGTCTGAGCGTACATCATGACTCAAAGCATAAACAATACAAACCTACGACCGGAACAGGATGCTATTTTTTTAGAGGTATTTTGGACCCGTATGAGATCGATCGTGAACGAAGCTGCCAAGCTGATCGTTCGCACATCTTTCTCTACCCTTTCAACTGAGGCCAATGATTTTGCTGTGGTGGTCACCGACTCAGCAGGTCGAGCTGTCGCTGAAAATAGTGGCAGCATCCCCTCCTTTATTGCAACCTTACCTAGCACTGTCCGAACGGCTATCGAGCGTTTCGGCTCAGAGAACATGCGGCCAGGCGATGTCTTTATTACCAATAATCCTTGGATCGGCACGGGGCACCTCAACGATATTAGTCTGGTTAAACCGATCTTTCATCGCAACCAACTCATCGGCTTTGCAGCGACAGCAGCCCATGTGCCAGATATTGGCGGGCGAATCCGGTCAGTCGATGCCCGCGAACTGTACGAAGAAGGTTTACATATTCCCTTGATGCGCTTTTTAGCGGCAGGGCAAGTAGACGAAACCCTGTTACTGATGATTAAAACGAATGTCCGAACCCCCGAACAAACCGTCGGGGATATTTGGACCCAAGTTGGCGCCGTCGAACTCATTGACAATCGCCTGGTTGATCTTCTGAGTGAGTATCAGCTGCCGGGCATTGATGCGCTGGGCCGACGAAAGCAACGCGGCGGCGGAGGCCGCAGAAGGGGCACTGAGGAAACTCGTGGCCGCTAAAAAAACCGTTCCCCGCGAGATGATCGCGTTGCTCGTGAAGGCCAAGCGGGTATCCATCATGCCTATTCTCAATAGCTTGTGGCTCGCGGATTCCGGCACTTGGGAACCCTATTACGTTGAGCTCGGGCCAGCGATTGAGCCCACCCTGCTAGCCGAACTCAAGGACCTGAACGGTGGCTTGCGCAATTCCGCCGTTCACATGCTCGGCAAGGTGGGCGGCACCGCCAGTTTGACCGAACTGGAAGCCGCCGGAGCCAAGGCGGACCCTGAATTGCGGGTGCGGATTGAAACCGCTGTCATGGGATGTTCCCACAGCGGCGGCTGTGTCACCCCGCCCGCGAGGGCGGGGTGCGGATTGAAACACTTCAGGCGGCGAGCACGATGCAGAAGTGCGGAGTCACCCCGCCCGCGAGGGCGGGGTGCGGATTG
>JBAXLV010000244.1:0-4590 GCA_037134635.1 Alcaligenaceae bacterium | reverse complement strand
GGGGGTGATTGGCCTCAAAGAACAGCTGGGTGAAATTGCTGACCTTTGGTATGACAAGCCCTCTGCACATTTGACGATCATGGCGGTGACGGGCACTAACGGTAAAACCAGTTGTGTGCAGTGGTTGACCGACGCATTGCAGTTCGCAGGCTACGCGGCGGGTGCCTTGGGTACCTTGGGTATACGGCTTCCAAATGGCGTGACCCGTGCCGGCGATTTGACAACCCCTGATGTGATTTCGGTTCATCGCAGTCTGGCCGTGCTGCGCGAGGCAGGGGCGCAGTATGTGGCGCTTGAGGCATCTTCAATTGGTCTGGACCAAGGTCGCCTGAACGGCGTACGAATATTTGCTGCCGGGTTTACGAACTTATCGCGCGATCACCTTGATTATCATCACACAATGCAGGCCTATGCGCAGGCTAAAGCTCGGCTATTTGCCTGGCCAGATTTGAAAATGGCTGTTCTAAATGCCGAGGATGCAGCGAGTGCGAACTTTGCCAAACTTTCGACTTGCCCGCAGATCACTTACAAAATTAGCGCTGAATCAGAGTCGGGTTCTGATGTGCTAGAAGCGGTATTTGCGTCACAATCTTCGAGCGCTGCCCGATGGACCCTGCGTGATCAAAATGAACAGGCGCTCGTGCATACCAGCTTGTTTGGTCGACACAACGTTTCAAATCTTTTATGTGTAGCGGGTTTGCTTAGAGCGCTTGGTTGGTCGCTGGCCAACATTGCAACCAGTTTTGCAACGCTCAAGCCTGTTGCGGGCCGACTTGAAGCCGTCCAGTCGATCCTGAGCGACGTCAGCGTACCGTTGGTGCTGGTTGATTATGCGCACACCCCAGACGCCTTATTGCGTGCGCTTGAAGTAACAACAGAGCTGGCGCAGGCGCGCGGGGGTAAAGTCTGGTGTGTGTTTGGTTGTGGCGGTAATCGCGATGTGGGTAAACGCCCCGTGATGGGTGAAGTTGCGCAGCGCTTAGCCGATCGCGTACTTGTGACCAGCGACAATCCGCGCGACGAAAATCCTCATGCCATCATCGCAGATATTGTTGCTGGATTGCCTGGATCGAGCGCGAACGTGACGATTGAGCCGGACCGCGCTCAGGCTATTTTGAATGCAGTTCTAAGCGCGACAGCACAGGATGTTGTGTTGATCGCGGGTAAAGGTCACGAAGCCTACCAAGAGATCTGCGGAACGCGCGAGCGCTTTGATGACCGCCAATGGACGCAGGCCGCGTTTTTGCTTAAACAGGGCCGTACGATGCACACGGATTCACGTCGCCTTGAGGCCGGTGCAGTTTTCTTGGCGCTTAAGGGTGAAAACTTCGATGGCCATGACTATCTCGAGCAAATTCACGCTGCTGGGGCATGCGCCGCAATTGTGGATATCGCCAAGCCAGTGTCAGGTTTGGCGCAAGTCGAACTAGGCGATACGCGTGCGGCGCTCTTGCAGCTTGGACGCGCTTGGCGTCGGCAATTTACGATCCCGATGATTGCAGTGACAGGCAGCAACGGAAAAACAACCACCAAAGAGATGATTGCTTCAATTCTGGCCGCATGGCTTGGCGAAACCAATCGCTTGGCGACGGTCGGTAATTTGAATAACGAATTAGGTGTCCCACTGACCCTGTTGCGTCTGCGCGCCGAACATCGGGCTGCAGTCATTGAGCTGGGAATGAATCATCCCGGTGAAATCGCGGTTTTGGCTAATGTGACTGAACCTACCGTGGCGTTGGTGAACAACGCTCAACGTGAACACCAAGAGTTCATGGTGAGCGTTGAGGCCGTTGCACGTGAGAACGCTGCAGTCTATGACGCACTGATGCCTGGCGGGATCAAGGTGTTTCCTTTCGGTGACACGTTTTCGGATCTGTGGCTGCAGCTTGCTGCAGAACAGCCGAGCATGCGGTTTGGTTTAAACGAACAAGCAGAAGTCTGGGCAAGTCACATCCAATCGGACGTATTAGGGACGACCTTTATGGTGCATACGCCGATTGGAGAGGGTCATATCACGTTGTCGGTGCCAGGCACACACAATCTTCTAAACGCCCTAGCTGCAACCGCTTGCGCGGTCGCGGCAGGCGTTCCGTTGTTAGCGATCGAGCAAGGCCTTGCTCGGTTTAACGCGGTTGCGGGTCGAATGCAGCCGCATCGCTTAGCCGACGGCCAGGTGCTGATCGATGACTCTTACAACGCCAACCCTGATTCGGTTCGAGCAGCCATCGACGTGTTGGCGGGTTTGCCCGCACCTCGCGTGCTAGTGCTTGGCGATATGGGTGAGGTTGGTGATAACGGACCCGCGATGCATGAAGAGGTTGGTCACTACGCCAGAGAGTGTGCGATTGACCACCTGCTGACGCTTGGTCAAGCTACGCGCCAGTCTGCTGCCGCGTTTGGTGCGCAAGCTGTGATCTGTGAGTCTCCCGAGCAGGCGAGTGCATGGCTTGTTGAGCACTCGGCCGCCAGCATATTGATTAAGGGATCCCGGTTTATGCGTATGGAAAAAATCGTACGCCAATACATTGACCAGATTGAAAAAATTTCTAATGACGTGGTGAAGCATGCTGTTTGAGTTATTCGGTTGGTTAGCAGATAACTACGCACGCGGATTCTCGGTGTTTGAATACATCACGCTTCGTGCGGTGTTGGCATGTGCGACGTCTCTTTTGATTGGGTTGATTGCGGGCCCCTGGGTAATCCGAAAGCTAACCGAAATGAAAATTGGCCAGACTGTACGCAGTTATGGCCCGGAAACGCATCTGGTCAAAACGGGTACGCCAACGATGGGTGGTGCGCTAATCTTGATCTCGATCGCAGTGAGTACGTTGCTGTGGGCGGATTGGCGTAATAAGTATGTCTGGGTCGTGTTGCTCGTGACGCTTGGTTTTGGTTGGATTGGGTGGGTTGACGACTATCGGAAAGTTGTGCATCGAGATCCCGAAGGGATGCCCGCCCGCCAGAAGTTTTTCTGGCAAGCCTTGATTGGTGCTGTTGCCTCACTTTATTTGATGTTTGCAATCTCGGCACCTGCTTCGGCCAATCTCTGGTCGGTGATGTCAGACTGGATCACGAGTGGTTTCTCGGTCACGCTGCCATCGCGCGCAGATTTGATCGTGCCGTTTTTTAAAACGTTTAGTTATCCCTTGGGCGCGCTAGGTTTTGTTTTGGTGAGTTGGTGTGTCATCGTTGGCACCAGCAACGCCGTTAACTTGACTGACGGACTAGACGGCTTGGCGATTATGCCAACGGTGATGGTAGGGTCGGCGCTTGGCGTATTTGCGTACGTGGTAGGGCGAGTCGATTACTCACGGTATTTGTTATTTCCGTACGTACCGGGTGCTGGTGAATTAATGGTGTTGTGTGCTGCATTAGCTGGCGCAGGCTTAGCATTTTTATGGTTTAACGCCTACCCAGCGCAAGTGTTCATGGGAGATGTCGGCGCCCTGGCCCTTGGCGGCATGCTTGGTACGGTTGCCATCATTGTGCGGCAAGAAATTGTGTTGTTCATTATGGGTGGTGTGTTTGTGGTCGAAACGCTTTCAGTGATGTTGCAAGTTACCTGGTTTAAATACACACGTTACCGTTACGGTCAGGGACAGCGCATCTTAAAAATGGCGCCACTTCATCACCATTTTGAGGTGGGTGGTTGGAAAGAAACGCAAGTGGTTGTTCGGTTTTGGATCATCAGCATGATGCTGGTGTTGGTTGGTTTAGCGTCACTAAAGATTCGATGAACAATACGGCTATTCCTTTTGTTTTACCCGTTCGAGTTCTGATCGTTGGACTTGGTGAAACGGGTGTCGCTGCGGCGCGGTGGTGCGCGCGCAACGGGGCGAGATTGCGCGTGGCCGACACCAGACAAACACCAGCAGCGCTCGAGGCGCTGAAAGAGTCGGTTGATGCAGCATCGCTAGAGTTGCACCTGGGTTGTGAAGTTTTTGAGGCGGCGCTGCTTGAGGGTATTGATTTACTGGTATTGAGTCCAGGTTTGATCCCAAGGGTATCTCCGGTCAAAGAGCTGCTCGAACAGGCCAGTGCAGCATCGATCGAAGTAATTGGTGAGATTGAATTATTTGCCCGTGCGTTGCAACA
The DNA here is from genome assembly GCA_037134635.1 of Alcaligenaceae bacterium. Taxonomy (GTDB): domain Bacteria; phylum Pseudomonadota; class Gammaproteobacteria; order Burkholderiales; family Burkholderiaceae_B; genus Zwartia. Next base: position 495 of record JBAXLV010000244.1, on the reverse strand, counting down.
ACTGCAAGCGTCACAACAATATGCGCCACGTATTTTGGGTGTGACGGGGACAAATGGTAAAACAACCGTGACGGCTTTGACGCGTCACATGCTGAGCGCTGCAGGAATTAAAGTGCGCGCCGCGGGAAACATTGGCCCAGCCGCTCTTGAGTCGTTGATGGATGCCATCGATACCGATACGTTGCCTGATGTCTGGGTGCTTGAACTATCGAGCTTTCAACTTGAAACAACGCATAGCCTTCACATGACAGCGGCAGTTGTGCTGAATGTTACCCAAGACCATCTTGATTGGCATGGCAACATGAAGGCCTATGCCCAGGCAAAAGCCCGAATTTATGAGATGGCTGATTTGCTGTTGGTGAATCGGGATGACGCAACAGTGATGCTGATGTGCGAATCGCTGACGAGCATGAATGTACGCAGCTTTGGTCGGGATGCGCCGATGTTGACGGGCGATACGGGCCTCGAGGGTGGCCAGGATGTTTTGTGGCTCAC
>JBAXLV010000243.1:0-4603 GCA_037134635.1 Alcaligenaceae bacterium | reverse complement strand
GAATTCAGAGAAATTCAATCTGTAGCATAGTATTTTTGATGGCTCAGGGATCGGAGATAGTAACGAAACAGTGTTGATTGGAACGCCGGGGCGGCTCTTGAGTGCGGCTTCAAATTTCGGTTGCATCAGTGTCCAGTTGCTTAAAACCTTTTCCACGATCTGCTGTAGATTGTGTCCAGCTAGTGGTTCAGCAAGATCGGTCACATCGATAATTTTTTCATCATCGCTGACGACACCGAGGTGAGTGTGATTAAAACAGGCCAGTTTCATACGAGTCCTTTTAGATGATCGATTCAGTACCAGAAGCAAAGCACGTGGACAGCCGCTTGAGGTCGATATTACGAGTGTCTCAATTGAATATGCAATCATGCAGCGCAGCATTTTTTACGTCATTCGAAAAATACTAATTTGTATCGAAGGTTGACGCGCTTGATGGTACGCTGCATCGGATGGTGACACTTACCTTTAGGAGGCGTTGATGCAAAGACATTCCTTGCTTGGCCTGATCATCGCTCTATTTTCGATGACTTGTAGTGACCCACTCGTGGCGCAAGAGTTTCCTGCCAAACAGATACGGATCATTTCGCCTTATGGTCCTGGGGGTGGTAACGATACGATCGCGAGATTGCTCGCGACCAAGCTGAGCGTTGTCTTTAATCAACGTGTAATCGTTGAGAACAAACCGGGAGCGAACACCATCATTGGTAATGATCTGGTCGCGAAAGCGCCTCCTGATGGCCATACGCTGATCGTAAACGGAACCGGTTTCATTACAAATCCTAGTTTTTACGCGAAGATGCCCTTCGACTCCTTGAAGGATTTCACGCCCGTTGCGTTTATTGCATTTACTGAGTTGGCACTTGTCGCGAACACTGCGTTGCCTGCCCAAAGTGTTAAAGAAATAATCGCATTGGCTAAAGCAAAGCCGGCAACGCTTAATTTTGGCAACACCGGGCTGGGAGGCTCTGAACATTTAGCAGGGGTCTTGTTTGGCCAGCTTGGAGGTGTGGATATTGGATCGATTCCTTATAAAGGTGCTGCCGCTGCCATTACTGATTTAATTGGAGGCCAAGTGCAATTGATGATTACCGCGCTTGCCGCAGTCAAACCACATATTCAAAGCGGTCAACTCAGGTTGATAGCGATGGCGGATACCGGACGTTCGCCACATTATCCAAATGTCCCAACTGTTGTCGAATCTGGACTAGCGGGTTTTCAAACAGCGATGTGGTACGGGGTCATGGCCCCCGCTGGTATACCCGAGGGGGTATTGAAGAAACTCAATCAGACTATTAATCAGGTCTTGCGTGAGCGGGATATGCTTGAAAATTTTACGTCGCGCGGTCTGACATTGGGCGACGAGGCTCAGTACGGAACGCCCGAACTCTTTAGCGCTTTTGTCAAATCAGAAATTGCGAATACCAACAATATTGCGCGAGCCGCAGGGATTAAACCGGAATAGACTGATTAAGCTTAAGGAAGTGTAAACAAATCATGAATGCTCTTGCACAGAAAAACCCAGAACTTAATCATGCCTGTATGTTGGTCCTCGACCGCTTCATGGACGGCCTGAATCAGTACGATGCAAAGGCGATGGACGCCGCGATGCATTTCCCGCATGTTCGTTTTGCTGGTGGCCAGATAAAAACTTATTCCCAGGCCGGCGATAACCCGATGGATTTGTTTGAACGACTGCGGCGCGAAGATGATTGGAAATACAGCAGTTGGGTTTCACGCGAGTTGGTGCAGTGCAGCGATACTAAGGCGCATTACGCCTTAAGCTATACGCGGTTTCGTAGTGATGACTCTGTTATTGGGGTGTACGAGTCGCTTTACGTCTTAACCAAAGTCGATCACGCCTGGGGAATACAACTGCGCTCAAGCTTCGGCCCTTGAGTGATCCGCCTGGCTTGCCTGTGGGCAGTCATCCGTCTATATTGAGGTACAGGTGCGTCAATGTGCCGCTTCCACAATTATAAAAGAGACATATGAAGAACCATTTTCCGAGGCTTGCATCGGTATTTTGGCGAGCCCTTGCATTCTCCTCTTGCTTTGTTTTGCCTCAGGTGTTTGCAGCTGAGCCTAGCTATCCGAATCGCTCAATCACCTTGATTGTTCCCTACGGTGCAGGTTCTAGTACCGACATTTTGGCGCGCGTGATTAGCAAAGAAATGGCTGCAGATTTAGGGCAGGCAATCATCGTTGAAAACAAGGCAGGCGCTGGCGGAACAATCGGCAGTGCGGCCGTGGCTAGAGCCACCGCGGATGGCTATACGCTAGTGATGGGAACGATCTCTTCGCACTCAATTAATGAGTCGATGATGAAAAGCGTACCCTATCGCGTCTTGCGTGATTTCACCCCGATTTCTTTAGTGGCGTATTTCCCAAATCTGTTAGCCGTGAATAACGATTTGCCTGTCAGTAATTTAAATGAGTTGATTGCCTTAGCCAAAGCTAAGCCTGGCATGAGTTTCGCAACAGGTGGGATCGCTTCCTCGGGGCAGCTGGCGGGCGAACTGTTTATGTTGCGCACAGGGACAAAGTTAAATCACTTACCGTATAAAGAGGTCGGACAGGCCGTGACAGACGTCGTTGCAAATCATGTGCCGATTATTATTTATCAAGTGCCCGCACTGGTATCGCAGATTAAGGCGAATAAGCTTAAAGCCTTAGCAGTGCTGGCGCCTACGCGTACTTCCTTGCTTCCAGATCTTCTAACACCTGGCGAGCAAGGCATTGCTGATTTTGATGCAACTGCCTGGATGGGGTTATTCGGGCCTGCAAAATTACCAGACGGTGTGTCGGCAACACTGCAGAAATCTTTGGCCAAAGTATCGGCGCGTTCTGAGGTAATTCAACAACTCGCGCAGCAAGGATTTACCTTGGCCGCGGGTACGTCAGAGCAGTTTCGCCAGTTTCTTGTTCAGGACATTGCCAAGTGGGCCGCCGTGATTAAAGAAACGGGCGCAACAATCGATTAATTGTATAGAGATCAACATGAAGACAATGGCATTACGAGAAGTCGCGCACTCTCGGTCGGGTGAAAAAGGTAATGATTCGATGGTATCGGTCATCGCCTACGATATCCGTGATTATTCGGTGCTGCTTGAACAAGTCACGATTGAAGCCGTTCAAGCCTTATACGGTCCGATCACCAAGGGCGAGATTCGTCGCTATGAAGTTCCGTTAATCGGCGCCTTAAATTTTGTGATGACTGATGTGCTAGAAGGAGGGCGGTCGCGTACGCTTGCTTTTGAAGAGTCTGGTAAAGCGCTTTCGTCTTTGATGCTTACCATGCCCTTGCAGATGCCCGACAACTACGTTGGTCGTTCTGCTGTCATCAAGAGGGCTGCATAATGACTCAAAAAAAAACCGGCAAGAAGGTGCGACTAGGCTCTGCAACAGGCTGGTCTCGAGATCGTTTTGAACCTGCAACTGATCTGATGAACCGAGGGCAGGTCGACTACCTATGTTTTGATTCGATGTCTGAGGTCACCATGAGTGCGGCTCAGGTATCGCGTATGGAAACGGATCGTGTGCCTCCGTACGACCCTTATCTGATCCCGAGAATGGAGCCTATTCTTAAAGGCTGTAAAGAAAAAGGGATCAAGATCATTACGAACCAGGGTTGGTTGGATCCTGAAGAAGCGGCACAACAGGTGGCAGCTTTGGCGCTTAAGTTGGGCATTAAAGACCTGCGCGTGGCTTCAGTGTCTGGCGGCATTTTGACCAAGACTATTGGCACCATGAACCTCAACTTTATCGAGACCAATCTGCCGATCGCTGACAGCCTTGATACCGTTGTGTCGGCTGAGGCTTATTTAGGTGCGCAGGGTATTGTTGAGGCACTCAAAGGCGGTGCTGATGTGGTGATTACCACGCGAATCGCGGATGCCTGCTTGTACTTAGGGCCACTCGCCTATGAATTTGACTGGAGCTTTGACGACTATCAACTGATGGCCAAAGGGATGGTCATTGGGCATTTGATGGAGTGCGGTAGTCAATTGAGTGGTGGGTATTTTGCCGATCCTGGTTATAAAAATGTTCCTGATTTGGCGAACGTAGGTAACCCAATTGCTGAAGTGACCGATGATCGCGTGTTGTTTTCAAAACTTACTCACTCGGGTGGAGTAGTCTCTGAGGCGACTTGCAAAGAGCAGTTGTTATATGAAGTTGGCGATCCTGCGAATTACATTTGTCCAGATTGCGTCGTTGATTTCACTAAAGTGCGCTTTAAACAGATTGACGACAATCTGGTTGAAGCCTTCGCAGACGAGGCCGGTAAGCCTCGCACGCCGACGCTCAAAGCGTTGGTGGGCTTGACTGAAGGTTTTATGACCGAAGAGATGGTGATTTTTGCCGGACCGGGCGCGCTAGAACGGGCAAAGGGTACACAAGATCTACTTGAACAGCGTTTTAAAAAAGTTGCCTTAAAGGCGACCGAGATTCGTTTTGATTACCTTGGTATTAACGGCGTACACCGAGAGTCTTCACCGGCCCTGATCCATGAGCCCTATGAAGTCATTTTACGTGTCGCGGTCAAAACTGCCGAGCGGTCCGAGGCTGAAAAAATTCGTCGTGAAATCGATCCCTTGGCGGTCAA
>JBAXLV010000242.1:0-4666 GCA_037134635.1 Alcaligenaceae bacterium | reverse complement strand
TCGCGCAATCAGGTGGTGCAGGCGCCCGAAGGCGGCGTGTTGGCCGAGCTGCTGTACGTCAACGGCGTCAAAGAAATCGAGGGCGCTACTGTTTTAGATGTATTTGGCGTAACCTGGGCCTACGCTGCAATGCTAGCCGGACTTCGCTCAAGCATTGGCTTAACAGTCGCACGCAAATGGCACTATCGTCGCGATGACCCAGCGTTGATTCAACTGTTAGTCCCTCCGCGGTGATTCTTACTGACCCATCTCTTGAAAGCGCTCACTTTCAAAAGACTTCATTAGTCAGCCACGCAACACTCTCGCGGACTGACGACTTGTCACATTCACAGAGTCTCTGACAATATGCTTTCAAGCGTTCAGCCATTGATCGGCATACTGACCTTAACCCTGATCGCGATTCTAATCAGTGAGAATCGCCAGGCAAAAAAAGGTCGTCTAATCGCCACAGGAATCGGCATTCAGTTTATTTTTGCATTCGCACTGCTTAAAATACCGCCGATTAAAGAGGCCGTGGCGTTGCTAAACCAAGGGGTACTTGCCCTGCAAAAAGCGAGTGAAGCGGGCACCTCGCTAGTTTTTGGATATCTTGGCGGCGCCGCTCTACCGTTTATTGAAAATCAACCAGGCGCAGCTTATGTGCTGGCGTTTCAAGCACTGCCTCTGGCTTTATTTATTAGCGCTTTTGCTGCGCTCTTGTATCACTGGCAGATTTTGCCAAAATTTGTCCGTATCTTTTCAACGCTTCTTGAAAAGACGCTCAACATGAATGGTGCCACGAGTTTTGCGGTGTCCGCCAATATTTTTGTTGGAATGGTTGAGTCACCGTTACTCATTCGCCCCTATCTCATACAGCTGAGTCGCGCGGACCTCTTCATTGTGATGGCCTCGGGTATGTCATGCATCGCAGGCACTGTTCTTGTGATTTACGCAAGTGTGCTCAGTGCGATTGTCCCAGATGCAGCAAGTCATCTGCTTATCTCTTCAGTGGTTAGTGCCCCAGCTGTCATTATGCTTGCAAGACTCGCCATTCCAAACGCTCCCGAATGCGCCTCAACAACATTTCAACCTAAATCGACATACGCAAGCACTATGGACGCAATCGCGACTGGCACTGGTGATGGTATTCGACTTGTCGTGAATATCGCTGCGATGTTAATCGTACTTGTTGCGCTTGTAGCACTGGCCAATAGCGTGTTGACACTTCTGCCCGACGTCGCCAGTGCACCACTCACTTTGCAACGCGTGCTAGGTGCACCCATGCAGCCAATCGTTTGGATGCTCGGCATTCCATGGTCTGAAACAGCCGCAGCAGGTCAACTTTTGGGCACCAAGATCGCACTCAATGAAATGATTGCCTATCTTGACTTAGCTAAACTGCCCGCTGGCACACTCTCTGCGCGCAGCAGTCTCATCATGACCTATGTGCTGTGTGGCTTTGCTAATTTTGGCAGTTTAGGTATTGTGATTGGCGGCTTGGGTGCAATGGCACCCACCAGACGGCCAGAAATAATTGCGCTTGGCTTACGTTCAATTTTAATTGGTGCGATGGCAACATGCATGAGCGCAGCAGTTGTTGCCATCGTACTCACTTAATGATCAAAACGATCCAAAACGTGTCCAGGCCCTTGTTCGAGCTCGACATAGTCTTTACCGTCATGAACAAGCGTGCCGTTGACCCAAACCCCGTGAATCCCGTTGCCGGCACGCACTTTACGTGAGCCACCGCCGGGTAAGTCGTTCAATGTTTCGACCTTGGTCATACCGATTGTCGTCGGATCAAACAACAACATGTCGGCGGGGCTGCCCACCAACAAACGGCCACGGTTCGGGATCTTGAAGCGATCAGCTGCTTCGCTGGTAATCCGGCGAATCCCTTCCTCTAAAGAAAAATGCCCCGTCTCACGTACCCAATGAGACAAGAAATACAAACCGAATGCGGCATCACACATATAGATCAAGTGTGCACCTGCGTCTGACAAGGTCACCACCGCTGAGGGATGTTTAACCAGTGGAGCCACGCCATCATCGATATGGTTAAAGAACTTACCCGTGAAATGAGTCTGTAGATCCTCTTTAATCGACAAGTCAAAAAAAGCGTCTAGTGGATCTTTGCCCCATTTTTTACCTAGCGCTTCGATCGTGAGCCCCTCGAGTCCGTCATGCTCTGCGAGCTGTGTCTCACCCACCTCAAGGTACTTCCAGTCGCCTAAAAACAAGATCCCTGTTTTTGGATTTTTTAAATTGTCACGAAACGCATTTCTAAAAGAAGACGTTGCATAGATTTTTTTGATCTCATCTTTTGACTGGCCTTTGATCGCATCAAAGGCCGAATGGCTGATCAAGGGGTACGGTTCAGCCAAGGTGAAGTCAAACGAGAGTGGCTGACAACTGGTCAAGATGTAGACTTCATGACCGCGCGCCCGCATCTCAGCCGCTTTATCGTAATACGTGATCGCCAAATCTGGATTCGCGGGGTTGTACATCGACAACACCGTCGAAATAAATGACGGCCGTCCGCTATTGATCGTCACGTTCTCCATCACCTCGGGTGTCGCACGCGAGCCCGTCGCCATCATGAACACGCCTTTGTTGAATTCGCCCATCACGCCCGTGAGCGCCATGAGTTCTGCTTCAGAGGCAATCGTAGAAGGCATCGGACGTCCGGCATAACCGCTGTGGTTTGGCGAGAACGATGAAGCAAACCCAATCGACCCTGCAGCCATTGCCTCGCGAACTAACTGACACATTGCATCGAGCTCTTCTTTCGAAGGTTCGGCTTTTTCTGAACCCGCGTCACCCATGACCGCTGTTCGTACAACCGAATGTCCCACAAATACTGCCGTGTTCAGATAGGGCTTAATCGAACGCAACTGATCCATATACTCTTTGAATGACTCAAATTGCCAGTTCACGCCCGTCAACAACGAGGTCAAGTCCATGCCCTCAACGACTGACAAATTCTTAACCATGGTTTCACGCTGGGGCGCAGGGCAAGGCGCTATTCCAAAACCGCAGTTGCCCATCACAACCGTGGTGACCCCCAGTGCAGGTGAGGGAGACATCGTGCGATCCCAAGTCACTTGCGCATCAAAATGCGTATGCAAGTCCACAATCCCTGGCATCAGTGATAAACCCTTTGCATCAATCTCTTGCTTAGCCGACCCGCTGATTTTTCCGATTTCAGCAACCACACCTTGCGAGACGGCCACATCCGCGCGCAAGGCTGGATGTCCTAGCCCGTCAAATACTTGAGCATTACGAATAATTAAATCAAACATGTTGTCTCCGTTTTTATCTTTGTTGTAGCTAGGCTCGAATTAAACAATACCAGTCGCTTTAAGCGCGGCAATTTGTTCTGCATTTTTATGCAATACCGAACTCAAAATCTCATCGGTGTGCTGCCCTAATGACGGCGGCGGAATCTCGTGTTTGATCGGTGTACCAGAAAACTTCATTGGGCTACCAACAAGCGGCACCGTACCCGCAACGGCGTGCGGCAATTCTATTTTCATACCACGTGCCAAGACTTGAGGCTCTTCAAACACTTGCGCTACGGTGTTGATTGGGCCATTGGCTACGCCTGCCTCGTCAAGCAATTTCACCCACTGACGTGTCGTATGTTTCAAAAAGATCTCGTTCAAGATCGCTGTGATTTCTTCTCTGTTTTTAACGCGTTCGCCGTTCGTGGCATAACGCGGATCTTGAGCAAGATGCGTGCAGTCGGCCACTTCACAGAATTTTTTAAATAAATTATCGTTACCACAGGCAAGAATCAAAGCACCATCAGACGTTTTAAACGTTTGGTACGGCACGATATTGGGGTGCGCATTGCCGATCGCTTTAGGCGATTCGCCGGTTGCAAAATAATTCATGGCCTGATTCGCCAAAAAGGCAACGCACGAATCAAGTAGCGAGACATCAATCCACTGTCCCTGACCTGTGACCGCACGATTCGCGATCGCAGCACACACTGCAATCGATGCATACATGCCGGTTGTCAAATCAATAATCGGTACGCCTACACGCTGGGGGCCACCGCCGGGCATATCATCACGCTCGCCGGTGATACTCATTAAGCCACCCATACCTTGCGCCATAAAGTCGTACCCAGGACGATCTTTTTCAGGACCCGTCTGACCAAAACCGGTGACCGAACAATAAATAATCGCTGGGTTGATCGCTTTGATATCTTCGTAACCCAAACCATAGCGCGCTAAGTCGCCAACCTTGTAGTTCTCAAAGATCACGTCAACGTCTTTGGCAAGTTCGCGCACCAGTTGCTGCCCTTCTGGTTTAGATAAATCAATCGTGATCGATTTTTTACCGCGATTCGCCGCGCAAAAATATGCCGACTCGCGCGTGACATTACCTGCTTGATCTTTTAAGAAGGGTGGCGCAAAAGCACGTGAATCATCACCTTTGATCGGACGTTCAACCTTAATGACTTCAGCGCCCAAATCCGCTAGATTCTGCGCAGCCCAAGGGGCTGCTAAAACGCGCGAAAGATCCAGAACTTTGATGTGCGAAAGAGGCCCGACCATAAGAAAGGTTCCAATTTTGTAACAAAAGTCGTATTGTAGAGGTTCAAACAGAAGCTTGGGAAAACCCGGGCCGGGAGACAGTATTGAAACAGTTACTCGCTGCACTATTGCTTTGTCCATGC
>JBAXLV010000241.1:0-4670 GCA_037134635.1 Alcaligenaceae bacterium | reverse complement strand
TGCATGTAGTGCCAAAGTGTTTCCCACTTATGTTTCGCAGGACTTAACGGGCCAATCAGGCCGGACACGATACCCGCACTTACTTCGCCGCCATGTACATCTGAACGGTGCAACCACTCAAGGTCGTAATAAGGCTCGACGTGAGCACCAGACTGCAAGCCAATTGCCGCACCGAATCGCTCAGGATGTTCTAGCGCCAAATGCAAAACAATACGACCACCGATCGAGCAACCCATCACAATCGGCTGTTCAAGCTGCATCGCATCGACCACCGATAAAATGGCCTCAGTGTAATCATGCGAAGACAGGCGGTAGGTATTATGCTGCCAACCCTCTGGCGGCGACGACTTGCCATGCCACGGCAGGTCAAACGCAATGACTCTAAATTGCTTCAAAAGCTCAGTGTCGTTCATCAGCGCCCGATACTGACGCGTGTCTGCGCCGGCGGTATGCAAACACAGCAACGGAACACCCATGCCCGCTTCTTCAACATAGACACGATGGGTATGCCCATTTAAGGTCAGGTGCATATACCGACCCACAATCGGCTCAAGCACGACGCGGCTTGTCATACTCTCACCTCGCGACCGCGCACGCTTGCCAAGACATCTTTGAAATACAGCAGGTGCGACATGAAGGGATACAAATCCCCTTCCATTCGCAGGTGCTTGAGTTTCAGCATACCCATCACATCGTGAAAGCCGGGGCGAGGCAGCGGCTCAAGAAATGCAGTCCAACTTGCTTCGCTTGCCCGCAACGCGAAGACCCAATCACCCATGGTGAAGGGCCCTTTCTTGACCGAACCCACGCGCCCCTGATCAATCTTGATGACATATTCAGACTGACCGACTTCAAGTAAAAAGGAGGTTGAGACATGGCGACCTCGCCAAACCAATCGCTCGTTCGCATTGACTTGCTCGCTCAAGGCTTCACACCAAACTGCATCCATCATCGATAGGCTCTTATATAAAATCGTATTATTTCTTGACAAGTGGGCACTGGCTTTCAGACAACGGATTAAACGAGTCGTCTCCCGAAACCGTTTTGATAATTTTGTAGTAATCCCAAGGCGCTTTGGATTCAGCAGGCGATTTCACAGAAACCAGATACGTGTCATGAAGCAACTTGCCATCTTCGCGCAGCTTTGCGTTGCGCGCAAACGCATCACGAATCGGCATTGTGCGTAACGTTTGCATCACCGTTTTTACATCGTCACTGCCTGATTTTTCAACGGCCCGCAGATAATTCAAAATGGCTGAGTATTGACCCGCTTGCAAGGCCGTTGGCATCTTGCCCATTTCTTTAAAAAATCGCTGCGAAAACTGACGCGTCTCGTCATCCATGTCCCAATAAAACGTCTCAGCAAAATTCATACCTTGAGCCGCTTGCAATCCCACGCCATGCACGTCGGCGATACTCATTAACATCGCGACCAATTTTTGTTTTTTACCTAAACCAAATTCATTGGCCTGTTTAATTTCGTTTTGCAGATCACCACCCGCGCTAGCAAAAGCCACTGCATCTGCACCGCTGCTTTGCGCTGAAATCAAATAGGATGAAAAATCATTACCTGGAAATGGATAGCGGGACGAACCAACGACTGAGCCGCCGCCCTCTTTGATAAAGCGCATGCCATCGCCTTCAAGCGAATGACCAAACGCATAGTCAGCCGTCACGAAATACCATTTTTTTGCGCCCGCTTGCACTAAAGGTAAGGTGCCGACTTTCGCGAGCGCATAGGTGTCGTACACCCACATCACATTTGTCGCCTTACAGTCTGCACCGGTGATTCGCGAAGCCCCTGCGCCAGTCGCCATGGTCATCCGGTTTTTTTCTTCTGCAATATTCATCACGGCAAGCGCCACCGCACTATTGCCAAGTTCTGTCACTACGTCTACACCATCTCGGTCAATCCACTCGCGTGCCCGCGCGGCCGCCACATCGGCCTTATTCAAATGATCTGCGACGACCAATTCAATTGGTTTGCCGGCCACCTTGCCACCGAACTCTTCAATCGCCAGTTTGGTGGCAAGCACTGAACCTGGCCCCACGTTTCCCATATACAAGCCCGAAAGATCGGTCAGCACACCAATCTTGACCACGCCGCCAGAAATCTTGTCTTGTGCCTGTACGGGTGCGACAGCCAGTGCGGCCATGACGACGGCAGATAATAATGATTGCTTGAACATGAGAGTCTCCTGAATGATGTATTTTTTTATACTTAATATGGTACTGCAATGGCGGCTCGCCATGACAAAAACTAATCCATACCAATCCCTGATTCTTTAATGACCTTCGCCCACTTCAGGGTTTCGGCCTCAATAAACGCCGCAAACTGCGCAGACGTTTCAGGCATTGGTACCGCACCAAGTTCGATAATTTTTGCCTGCACATCAGGTTGTTTGATTATTTCGACAATACTGGCATTGAGCTTATCGACAATCGGAGCTGGGGTTGCTGCCGGCGCCAACAGCCCAAACCACGACCACACTTCGTAACCGGCCACCCCAGACTCTTGAATTGTTGGCACCTCAGGCAATTGCGGATTGCGCTGAGCAGACGTCACGGCAAGCGCTTTCAGACGCCCACTTTTCACCTGTTGAATCACTGAGGGCATATTGTCAAAAATCATTGAAATTTGACCACCCATCAGATCCGCCACCGCGGGGGTACTGCCCTTGTAGGGGATATGTGTGATTTTGGTGCCACTCATCAAATTGAACAGTTCACCCGACAGATGCAGCGTGGTGCCATTACCCGACGAACCATAGGTCAGTTTGCCTGGATTCGCTTTTTCATAAGCCATCATTTCTGCCAGAGTATTGAACGGCGCGTTCGTATTCACCACGAGTAAATTTGGCACCATGGCCGCCCGGGTCAGTGGTACGAAATCTTTGGCGGCGTCATAGGGCATCTTTTTATACAGACCCGGGTTAATCGACTGCGTACCAATGGTGCCCATCATGATCGTGTAGCCATCAGGCGCTGCTTTCGCGACGTACGCCGTGCCGATGTTGCCGCCAGCACCGGGCCGATTTTCAACTACAACGGTTTGTTTAAATTTCTCGGTCAGCTTTTGACCAATCAGGCGTGCCAGAATATCCGTTGTGCCCGCCGCCGGAAAGGCGACCACCATCGTAATCGAGCGATTGGGGTAGGCGTCTGCTGTTTGAGCCATTACAGGCGTGCCACTCAGAAGTGTAGCCAGCAGCCCCAGACAAATGCGGTGTCCGATCCTTTTGATCATGTTTAACCCCTATTCATTAAAATAGTTTTTTACGCCTTAATTGCGTTCACCTCGAGACCGTACCACCGTTTTCACGGCCGATACGTAACGGTTCGAACACCAGGCTGACGCAGCGGTGCCGCAAGCGTCGCAAACTCGACCAAGGCCTCGCGCGTCTGCGCGGGATCAATGATATCTTCAATCACAAACGCTTCTGCACTACGCATGGGTGAAGTTAAAGCGCGTACGCGAGCCTCAATTTCAGCATGCTTAGCCACCGGATCTTGAGCAGCTTCGATTTCGGCGCGATACGCAACTTCGAGACCACCTTCAATCGGCAAGGAACCCCACTGCGCAGAAGGCCACGCGTAGCGAAAGTTAAACCGTCCCGGGCTTTGATGGCCCGCAGCAGCCACACCAAAGGCCCGACGCATGATGACCGAACACCAGGGCACTGTCGATTGAGAGACTGCCGTTAACGCACGTACACCCGCACGCATGACGCCATCTTGTTCGGCTTCGATTCCAATCTGAAAACCCGCCACATCCACCATATTGACCAAGGGCAGATGAAAGGTTTCAGCAAGATCAATCATGCGTACAAATTTGTCTGAAGTTTGCCGATCCCAAGCCCCACCATAGTGATACGGATTGCTTGCAGCAAAGACCACAGGCCACCCATCGATACGGGCCAAGCCTCCCACAATGGCGCGCCCCCATTGCTTGCCGATTTCTAAAAAGGAACCCGGATCAACCAGCGCTTCGATAATCGGTCTGATTTTGTAAACCTTTCGAGGATCCTTCGGAATCGCTTGACGCAACCAGTCTTGATCGCCCATTTGCGTGGGCGCAGGGCCGCGTGCGGCTAACTCGTGCACTGAAGCCGGCAGGTAAGACAGAAATTTACGCGCGGCCAAAAATGCGTCGGCCTCGGAGGCGACTTCATCATCCACTACGCCGTTACGCGCATGAATCTGACTGCCACCCAATTCGTTTTTAGAGTAATTTTGTCCAATGCGCGCCACCACGGGCGGGCCCGCGACAAACAGCTGCGAAGTGTCTTTAACCATGACTGAATAGTGACTCGCTGACACGCGCGCTGAGCCCTGCCCTGCGACAGAACCCAAGGCCAGAGATACCACGGGTACCTGTGACAAGCTGCGCGTGATCGAGGTCCATATTTTCATTTTGGGCAATAACGCATGACCCATTTTTTCAATATTCTTAACCGAGCCTCCTCCACCCGTACCATCGACGAGGCGCACCAACGGAATGCGCAAATCGCACGCCATTTGTTCGGCGAAAATCATCTTGTCACCAACAGCACCGTCATTTGCACCGCCGCGCACAGTGAAGTCATCGCCCACCAACACAATCGGTCTCTGGTTGATATGGGCGCGACCAATGATGACGTTCGAAGGCATGACGCTGACTAGTTTTCCTT
>JBAXLV010000240.1:0-4671 GCA_037134635.1 Alcaligenaceae bacterium | reverse complement strand
TGCACTTGAGGCTGGCTCAACACGTTTACGGCCTGTGCTGATGACGGCTTTAGCGATGATTCTTGGGATGATCCCAATCGCCATTGGTATTGGCGAGGGCTCAGAACAGAATGCACCATTAGGCCGCGCGGTGATCGGCGGGCTATTATTTGCCACCGTTTCAACCTTGTTTTTTGTACCGGTTCTTTTTGCGTCCTTTCATCGAATGCTGGCGCTACGCAACGACAAACGAAGAGCACTTACATTACAGAAGAACACCACGCACATCAGGGCTTGCCTGAATTTCATAAGCACGGCCCCGATCATGACCTGAGTCGCGGCCGAGTGCTCAAGAAAACAAAACTATTTGTGATTGTGCTCTTGTTGCTCTTGGGCTTTGGCATGGCCAAGAGCTTGTTTACCCGTTGGTCTTTCGGCGACGTACTCGCCCAACGGGCTGAACAAAACGTTCTCATGCATGTGTTGGTCACCAAACCAGCACCGCCTGCCTCGAGTGGCCCCAATACCAGGCTCGTACTACCCGGCACTTTGCTTGGTATCAACGAGGCGCAAATTTACGCACGCGTAAACGGCTACGTCAAACAGTGGCTCAAAGATATCGGCGACACCGCCACCAAAGGCGAACCACTTGCGATCTTAGATATCCCAGAAGTCAACAAACAGGTCGAAGAAGCCACCGCAAACTTTCAATTAGCCAAAACAGCATTCGAGCGCTGGAAACGCCTGCGTGCTGAGGATGCGGTTTCACAGCAAGAGTTAGACGAAAAAACCGGGATCTTCAAACAAACCGAAGCCATTCTTAAGCGCCTGCGCGATCAACAAAGTTTTGGCACGATTGTCGCGCCGTTTGATGGCACGATCACGCGCCGTAATGTCAATCTTGGAGACTTGGTCAACTCAGGCAATGTGGGCTCACCTCAGGCAATGTTCACGATTGCACACACCGATAAACTGCACGTCTACGTGTATGTGCCGCAAGATCGTGCCTCCCTTGTACGGATCGGTGATGAAGTCGACCTCTATCTTGCAAATACTCCTGACAAAACCGTGAAAGGCCGTATCGCACGAACGGCCGGAGCAATTGACACCACCACGCGCACATTGCAGGTTGATGTTGAAGTTCCCAATCCTGATCGACTGCTGTTACCGGGCTCTTACGTTGAAGTCGCTCTAAAAATTGCACCGAGCAATAATCTGATTGTGCCAACCAATACGCTTATTTTTGGCTCTGGTGGCCCTTATGTCGCACGTGTCGTCGATAATAAAATAGAAAAACGCAAGGTTGTCCTTGGAATTGATTACGGTCTGCAGGTCGAGGTAAAAAGTGGTGTCGCGGTCGACGATATTTTGATTATCAACCCACTTGATTCGATCACCAACGGGCAAACGGTTGTCATCGAAACGCCCCCCGCCACCAAGTGATTATGAAACGTTCGTTCACGCTTTGTTTGATCGCTCTTGCCTGCGCGGGTTGCTCGCCAATTGGGCCAGACTACGAACGGCCGTTGCTTGAAATGCCAGAAAACTGGAAAGCGCTGCCCGGTGCAAATCCTGCGCTGTGGAAACCGGCCGAGCCTGCTGACGGTGTACCCAAAGGACAATGGTGGACGAGCTTTAAAGACGAAACGCTCAATCAGTTAATTCAAAAATGCCTGGAAAACAACAACACGTTGCAGGCGTCTGTTGCCAGACTTGATCAAGCGATTGCCCAAAGTGAAGCGCGCGGGGCCGCGCTACTACCTACCATCACTGCTGGCGGCACAGCGTCGCGAACCTTAAGTTCAGCGAACCGGCCGACTACAACGTATGACAGCGTGAACATTTCAACCGTGCAAAATGATTTTCGTCCGGTTGCGATTATGACCTACGAAATTGACTGGCTAGGCAAAGTTCGCCGTGATGTCGAGGCCGCGCGCAACACCGCCGAGCAAGCAGCCGCCGATACTGAAAACGTCAAACTTTTACTCAGCGCTCAAGTCGCCTCATCGTATATTCTGATGCGCCAATACGATGAAGAGATTCGCGTGCTGACCATCATCGTTGGGCTTCAAAACAAGTTGCTCGATCTGATTCAAAAACGCTATGACCTGGGTTCTGCAGGACGCACTGAGTTAGAGCAACAGCGTGCGTTAACAGAAGTGAGCGGCGCACAACTTGAAGTGCTCAAATCGCAACGCAACGTTCAAGAGAACTTGTTAGCGACGCTGACTGGTACTGCGGCTGCAAGCTTTAAGATCGCGCCGGGTCGATTGCCCGAAACACTGCCTGCGTTTCCGGTCAATATCCCCTCATCACTACTTGAGCGTCGACCCGACGTAGCCGCCGCCGAGCGTGCGATGGCCGCGGCGAACGCGCAGATCGGCGTTGCCAAGGCCGCATTCTTTCCGTCTTTGTTAGTCGCGCCTGCTTTCTTAGGTTTTGATTCAAATAATGCAACGACGCTCTTTAACTTGCCTTCTCTGCTCTGGTCAATTGGCTTAACCGCCACACAGACGGTCTTTGATGCAGGCCGTACCAGCGCCAACTATCGCTTTGCGCAAGCTGGCTACGCGGGTACCGTTGCCAACTATCGCCAAACGGTCTTGGTTGCAATTCAAGAAACGCAAGATGCCATGAGTAATCTTCAACAATACGATCGCGCGCGCAGCAAGCAAGATCAGGCTGTCGAGAGCCTGAACAAGGCCTTGCGTATCAGTGCAATCCGCTATCGCGAAGGCCTGGATACTGCGCTAACACTTGCCCTACTACAACAAAACCAACTGACGGCGCAGCGCACAAAATGGCAGCTACACGGCAATCAATTCTTGGCCAATATCGCCTTGGTTAAAGCCTTGGGTGGTGGCTGGGAAGGTTTTAAACCGCCTGAACCAGTCGTACGCGTTCAAGACGACAAGTCTGATATTTTTGAGGGTGCCCAATAAGAGCGCTACCCATCGCTTGGTTTAGTTTTTTCAACCTCGTGCAGATCTGCCAACTCTAGATCGCGTAGCTTCGGTGCGGCAAACCAACACACCGCGACCACCAGCAAGGTCATCACACCTCCGAATACGATTGAGGGGCTTAAGCCTAGCAAACTGGCGGCTAGGCCAGACTCAAGCGCACCGATCTCGTTAGACGAACCAATGAAAATGCCATTAATCGCCGAAATACGACCGCGCATTTGATCCGGTGTCGTCAATTGCAAAATTGTTGAGCGCAGCACCACCGAAATCCCGTCAAACACTCCGGTGAAAAACAAAAAAGCGGCAGCAACCCAGAAGCTTGTCGACCAACCAAAGCCCATCACCGTCACCCCAAACCCCGCGACCGCCACCAGTAAAGCGCGGCCACCATGGCGTTGAATGGGATGTCGCGCCAACCAAGCCCCGGCCAACACCGAGCCGATCGCAGGCGCCGCACGCAACAACCCAAGTGACTCAGGACTACCCTGCAAAATCTCATCAATAAAAGCGGGCAGCATCGCCACTGCGCCACCGAAAAGGACCGCAAACATATCGAGCGCCATCGCAGCCAACATGATTTGCTTCGAAAAAACAAAATGCAGTCCCTGCACAATGCCGGCCCACATCGAGAGCTCACTTGGTTTGATTTTTTCTTCGGTGTAGCGCAACAGCCCAACGGCAATAATGGCCAACAAAGCAAAGAGCCCAGAAGCTAAATAGGCAGAGACCAAACCTGGCCAGGCAATCAAGAGCCCGCCAATGACGGGGCCAATCACCTGTGCGGCTTGGTAGACGACGGTCCCGATGGCCGAGCCTTGGGCAAAGTCTTCACGTCTAAGTACTTGCGCAAAAATGACTTGATAGGTTGGGCGGATAAAGGCACGCGCCAAGCCAGCGAGGCCAATGCCCACATAAATCAACCAATGCGCGCCGATCCCGAGGTCATCAAAATACCCCAGCGCGACAGGCACCATTAACAACGCAATCAGCACATGAAGCGAACAGCCAAACAAGGCGATCCGTTTTTTAGATAGCTGATCTACCGCGTGACCTGCAAACAGTGCGCTACAAAAGTACGGCACCACTTCAGCCAAGCCCACCAGGCCCAAAGACAAGGGATCTTTTGTGAGTTCATAAATATGCCAACCCACCGTCACTGCCAGGATCTGGTAGCTAAAGGTCAGGCAAGCCCGATAAAACATCAACTCAACAAAAGCGCGCGAAATCACCATAGCTAAGAGAATATCACTTCCCTTATCGCCAAGCTTAAGTTACTTTTTATATCTTCAAAACGCTGTCTTTTCGCCATAGGGTTATTTGATGCTGCTGTTTGCCACCACCGTTTTTCTATCGGCATTTTTACTTTTTCAGATTCAACCCATCATTGCAAAAATGATTTTGCCCTGGTTCGGGGGATCGTCCTCGGTCTGGAGCGTATGCATGGTTTTTTTCCAGGCAGAATTACTGCTTGGCTATGCCTATGTGCACTGGCTACACGAAAAGCTGTCAGCGCAACGCCAAGTGCTCGTTCACCTTGGCTTGATCTTCTTAAGTATTTTGATGTTACCCGTTGCAGCCGACCCGTCCTGGAAGGGAGACGCGTTGGCTAATCCAAGCTGGGCCGTCTTTGTCGTGCTGGCCGTCTCGGTGGGCGCCCCCTACCTGATGCTGTCAACAACGGGCCCCTTAATGCAAGCCTGGTATGCCCACGCCTTTCATACGCCCGGTG
>JBAXLV010000239.1:0-4674 GCA_037134635.1 Alcaligenaceae bacterium | reverse complement strand
CTTTGCCCAGCGCACCGGACTCGAGATCGTGCACGTACCCTATAAAGGCGCGACGCCGGCTGCAGTGGCCGCCGCCGCAGGGCAAGTCGATGTTTCTTATCAAGGCTTGGGCACCGTCACCTCGTTGATCCAAGGGGGCAAACTGCGCTTGCTAGCGGTATCAACGCCCGAGCGTCTCGCACAGTATCCAGACGTGCCAACGGTCGTGCAAGCGGGAGTCAAAGATTTTTTCTTTAACTCGTGGTTTGCCATCAATGCCCCCGCAGGGACACCAACGCCCATCATTGAAAAATTAAACGCTGAAATTAAAAAAGCGCTTGCAGACCCACAGACACGCGATCGCATGGTGGCGCTTGGCGTGACGATTCGCGGAACAAGCCCCGAGGCGTTTGGGCAGGCTACGCAAGATCAGTATGCGTTGTATGGCAAGCTGATTCAAGATAACAACATCAAGGCGGACTAAGTCGAGTGACGGCCCCACGTCTACGGTTCGGTTATATCAATGCACAACATGGGTTTGCTGTTTGATGTTTAATCTGGAGACCTGAAAATGCTTTTTCAACAACGTGTAATCACTTCCCTGCTGACTCTGGTGTTATGCACTCTGAGCTTAACCGTTACTGCGCAAAGCACCCAAGCCATCAACGTACCGAACATACTGTCCGGTAAGACGATTCGTTTATTGATAGGATTTCCGGCAGGCGGTACCTCAGACAGTATTGGCCGTAGCATTGCCGAAAAAATCGGCCCTATTCTGCAGGCTAGTGTCATCGTTGAAAACAAGCCTGGCGCAAACGGCAATATCGCAGCGGCTGAAGTCGCCCGCTCAACACCCGATGGCTTAACACTGTACTTAGGCTCACTCAACAATCCAGTGAATCAGGCGGCCGAACGTAAATTGCCTTTTGATTTTGTGCGTGATTTTGCGCCAGTCGCTTTAGTGACGCATGCACCCAATGTATTAATTGTGACCAAAAAACTACCCGCACAAAATATTGAAGAGCTCATTGCGCTGGCAAAAAAAGAACCCGGCAAACTTTCCTTTGCCTCAGCGGGTGCTGGGTCTTCATTACATATGGCTGGCGAACTCTTTAACTATATGGCTCAGGTCAATATGGTGCACGTTCCGTACAAGGGCAGTACCCCAGCCATGGCCGATTTGATGGGCGGACACATCGAAATGATGTTTGACAACTTACCCACGGCCATTGCGCAAATCAAGGCGAATAATGTACGCGCGCTTGGCATCACGGGTTCAACGCGGGTCGCCGCCTTACCCGACGTCCCCACGATTGCCGAGGCGGGTATCCCAGGCTTTAACGTGAGCTCGTACTTCGCACTATTTACACCCACTGGCACCCCCACTGCTGTGATAGGTGCCATTAATGCGGCCACGAATCAAGCCCTGGCCATGCCTGAGTTAAAAGAGAAGTTTGCCCAGCAAGGGGCATCGCCTGCCCCCGGCACGCCAAAAGACCTCGGTGATTTAACAATGAGTGAAATCAAAAAATGGGCCGTGGTGCTCAAGGCTGCCAATATTAAATTTGACTGAACAACCCTAAACAACAAGCAGCACCATTTACTTCAAACGATATACACGTTTTGCAGTTTCACTAAAGAGGTGTGTCTTATCGTCGGCCGAGAAATCTTGTGTCAACCGCTTGAAGGCATTCCAAAGATTGACGTAGCTGGCGGTACCTTTGTCAACACAAAAATTACTTTCAAACATGCAGCGTGCTGGACCAAAGGCATCAATACAGCCTTGCACAAACGGCTGCCAGGCCTGGGCCAAATCTTTTGAGCTAGGCGGCATTGGACGGGTATGAAAATCGAGCCCACCAATGTGCATCCCCAGACCACCAATTTTCATGGTGACATTCGGGCATGTTGCGAGTTCGCGCATACTCTTTGACCAATCTTTAAGCACTTCATCTTGCCGCCCTTTGTAGGGCCCAATCGCAAGTGGCCCGCCTGCGTGATTCACAATAATCGAGGTCTCTGGAAAGCTTCTGGCGAGATCGACAACCTCACCCATTTGGGGATGAAACGACCACATGTCGTAAGACAAGCCTAGCGGTGCGAGCTCGGCAAAGCCTTCGCGAAATGCCGCGGTCATCATGACACCTTCAGGAACCTTACCGAAACCAGGCGCAATCTCTTTATGCGGGCTGGCTGCGGTCATGACACGAATACCGCGAAACCGGTCTGGTGCGACGGCTAACTCAGCCTCAAGAACAGGCCGCACGCGTGCACCCAACATCAGATCAGCGAAACCGACAATCCCTGCACAGATTTCGGTTGGGCCATACAAGCCACTGGCGCTTTGTGCCGCCACGCCGTTCACATACTCAACTTCGCCGACCGGGCGCATTTCAATGGGGCCGGTTGCGCGATACATTGAACGGCATTGAATAAATACAGTCGCCTCGATATTGTGGCCACTCTGGACGTCTGCTAGCAAATCTTCAAAAAAATAACGCTGACCCGGACGATCCCACAAATGATGATGCGGATCAACGATCGGCAAAGCGGGTTCAAGAATGGGCTCATTTGACTGCTCGATCCAATCGGGGCGGACTGGAATATGTGCGGGTGGAAACGTGTTCTCTACTTTAGGATGCGTCATGATGAGATGTCTCTGTTATCCGATGATCGCCCGCAGCGCTTAAGCTGAGTCGATACGATGTGTTGTGCCATCACTATATCCGCTTTAGCAAACTAGATGGGCATGGTTTTTGCTTCGGCATTATGATAAATATACATTTTTAGGATGAACCTCTATGCGCATTAAACGATATTGGCAAGTCTTGTTGGCCGCTTTAGTGCTAAACACGGGCCGCTGCGCGCCAACGCGGGCCCAAGACAGCTACCCAAGCAAGCCTCTGAAGGTTGTCGTGCCGTTTCCGGCCGGTGGCGCCACCGACATCCTGACGCGAGCGATTACAGAGAAACTTGCGGTACGACTCGGACAGTCTGTTGTGATCGAAAACAAACCTGGCGCGGGCGCGAATATTGGCGCAGCGTATGTTGCCAAGGCTGCCCCTGACGGCTACACCTTATTGATGGGTTCGATCGGCTCGCATTCGATCGCGGTGAGTTACTACAAAGACCCTGGCTATCAGTTCAAAAAAGATTTGACTGCGATCTCAACTGCGGGCACCTTAAGCAACATTGTTGTGGTGGGCAACGAAGTGCCTGCCAAAAATCTGACTGAGCTTGTTGCTTTAGCCAAAAAAGAACCAGGCAAGCTCACCTGCGGCTCATCGGGCACGGGCGGCCTCATTCACTTAACCTGCGAAATGTTCAAAGTCGCGGCGGGCATCGACGTCTTACACATCCCCTACAAAGGCACTGCACTATTAATGCCTGATTTGATTTCAGGTCGCGTTACCATGGCGCTTGACACCTTACCGCCTTATTTACCGATGCTGAAAGAAGGCAAAGTACGGGCGCTTGCAATCACCACTGCAAAGCGCTCTGCCCTGATGCCTGATTTGCCGACGGTTGCAGAGTCAGGCTATCCCGGTTTTGAATCTATCGCGAGCTATGGTTTTTTTGCCCCCACGGGTACATCACCCGCGATCATCGAACGCCTTAATCGTGAAATCAACGCGGTACTCATTGAGCCTGAGCTCAAAGCCAAGTTAACGCAGCAAGCCATCGAAATTCAAGGCAGTACGACACAAGCGCTTGCCGATTTTGTCGATGGCGAAATCGCAAAATGGGCGACCGTGATCAAGGCCAGTAATATTCAGCGCGAATAACCCAAGACTTTAAGTGGATGTAGGGGGCAGGGTCGGTCGACGCCATAAAAGCAGAGGGGGCAACACCAGCAGCCAGGCGATGCGCGCTTGATAGCGATGATGAGGTTTTGACAGCGCGCCCGTGGCAAAGGCATTGGCCAAAATACCGACCCAAAGAATCAAAATAAACCCCACCACAGCCTGTGCATTCTGACGCTCACGCACAACAGGCTGCGCACGCCATAGGCTAAACAAGAGGTACAAACTAAATACCAAGCCACCATAAAAGCCCAGCATACTCAAGCGGCTGAACCACAAGGCGTCGTTCGCGAGCTCGCTCTTCATTTGGCGTGAATTGTTCAGCTGCTTAAGTTCTGATTCAGCAAAATATTGACCCACGCTTTTGGCAACCGTCACATCCAAATGATCAGCGTGCAAGGTGTCGCCCAATTGAATCATCCACAGTTGCGTAGACATGTTACGCAACGCAGACACCAAGACGGCCCAAGGTCTTGTGCGAATTACATAGGACACGATCTCTGAGGCTTCAGGCGCCAAGCCGATCGGCCCTCCGGGGTGGCTCCAGACAGGGCCTTTGCCATTCCATAAAAATTCATCGCTATCAACGGGGAGCCGATCAACCCAAGCACAGAGGTACCATTTTTTTTGTGCGCAATAGGTCTCAAGCACCTCTTTTGTATTTCCATCTCCGGACAGGCGGGCAAGCATAAAGACCGAACCGTGCGGCGAGATCGATAGTTTTTGAAAGGCATAAAAATTGGTACCCAACAAAATCACAATTGCGCCAGCCAAAGGCAAAAATGCGCACCGGATTCGATCGAAACGCAAACAGAGCACTACAACCAAACAAGCTGCCGCGATCACCAAATGCGAGAGATGCACTGCAATTGCAAGCGCACCAAGTACGATG
>JBAXLV010000238.1:0-4676 GCA_037134635.1 Alcaligenaceae bacterium | reverse complement strand
TGGTTATCTGTCTAATCGGCTACGGCAAGTGACCGCGAGCTATTTGATTCACACCCTTAACCTTGACTGGAGAGCCGGCGCGGCTTGGTTTGAGTCGCACTTAATCGACTACGACGTATACAGCAATCAGGGCAACTGGCTCTATATCGCAGGACTCGGTACCGATCCGCGTGGTGGCCGCGCCATGCGAACAGATAAACAGGCATTTGAGTACGACCGCACTGAAACTTATAGAAAACAATGGGGTACGCTTTGACAACCTTAAGACTCATCCTGGGCGATCAACTCAATCCTGAGCATTCGTGGTTTCTTAAGCCGCGAACTGACGTTGTGTTTGCTTTGATTGAAATGCGACAAGAGACCGATTATGTCTTGCATCATGCGCAAAAGGTGATTGCCATTTTTGCGGGGATGCGTGACTTAGCGCGTCTGCTGCAAGCGCGTGGGCATCGTGTGCACTACGTTTCGCTCGCCGATCCAAGCAATCAACAAAGCCTGACCGCTAACCTTGATACCCTGCTGTCCCAATACGGCTGCACCCACTTTGAATATCAAGAGCCCGATGAGTGGCGCCTTGACCAGCAACTTCAACAGTACGTTCAAACAAACACGATCGTCTGCACGATGGTCTCCAGTGAGCATTTTTATACGACGCGCTCCGAGGTAGCAACTTTGTTTGCCGGGCAAAAAACTTGGCTCATGGAGCGTTTTTATAGGCAAATGCGCACGAAGCATCAAATTTTGATGCTCGACGACAAACGACCAGTCGAAGGGAAATGGAACTTCGACCAAGACAATCGCAAGGCATGGTCCGGTACGCCCGCCGAACCTGCAGACTGGCGCGTTAGGCACGATCATTCAGCATTGTGGGCAAGTATTGAAGCCGCGGGCGTCCGCACGTTTGGCGCCCCCAATGCCGCACACTTTGCGTGGCCGCTGAACCGCGCCGAGGCCTTGACGTGTTTAGCTGATTTCATTGAAAGAGCCTTGCCTCACTTTGGTGATTTTCAAGACGCGCTCAGCACAAAAGGCTGGCGACTTTTTCATTCGCTCTTATCCTTTGCGCTGAACACAAAAATGCTACACCCGCGAGAGGTGGTCGAACGCGCGCAACAAGCCTGGCGCGATCAACGCATTACGATCGCGGCGGCTGAGGGTTTTATTCGCCAAATTTTAGGCTGGCGTGAATACATCCGCGGCGTGTACTGGGGCAAGATGCCCGATTACGGTACGCAAAATTATTTCGCACAAAGCACCGCTTTACCGAAATGGTTCTGGACTGGACAAACCAAGATGCGCTGACTAGAACACTCAATTGGACAATCGCTAGAACACGCCTACGCGCATCATATTCAACGCTTGATGGTCATTGGTAATTTTTCTTTGCTAGCAGGACTTGATCCAGAACAAGTGCATCAGTGGTATTTGGGCGTCTATATCGACGCCTTTGAATGGGTTGAACTTCCTAACACGCTGGGGATGAGCCAGTTCGCCGATGGCGGCGTGCTGGCGACTAAGCCCTATGTCTCGAGTGCGGCTTATATCGACCGGATGGGGGACTACTGCAAAGGCTGTCATTACGACAAGAAGAAGCGCGAGGGCGAACGCGCCTGCCCTTTTAATGCTTTGTATTGGGATTTTTTTGCTCGCCACCGCGCCAAGCTTGCCGACAACTTTCGCCTCGCGATGGTGTACCGCAACATAGACAAAATGGATGACCTCGCGCTTGACGCCTTACGCGCCCAGGCAAACAAGACACGCGCTGAACTAGAGTCGTTGTAAGCGATGCGCTAGGGTTTTTAAGACGCACCGCAGTTGTTTCACTACACTAGTGTTTTATGACTTGTCTTTTTTGTGAAAAATTTTATGCTTGAGCACTCACCCGTGACCGTGTCCTTACCTCAGCTACTGCCTCAACTTGAAGCCGATGGGTACGCAGTGCTTGACGCAATCACCGTTGCGCAATGGGCTCAACACCCCCTGCCTGAGCTTGCTGCGCTTGTCCCTGACTGGGAAGGCATGCCAGAAGATGCCTACCTGAAAGACGGCGGTCACTATCGCTTGCGGCGCCACGCGTGTTTTGTTTATGAAAACAAACAACTCACACTTGCCCCGCGACGCGCACATTGGCAGTCCTTATCCTATAACGCCTTGCATGGTGGCATGCAGCGCTGGTTTGAACCCATGCATGCACGCACGATTGAACAACCCGTCTGGATCGATTTGCTCAGCGCATTTGCGCGCACTGCGGATGCTTTGCGTCGTTCAACCCACCCCGCTGACCCAGTCACGCGTTGGTGCATTGAGGCGCATCAATTCAGAATCGATACGAAGGCTGGCATTGGTCGCCCAACCCCTGAAGGTGCACACCGTGATGGCGTTGACTTGGTGGGTGTATTTATGATCAACCGCCAACACGTCAAGGGTGGCGAAACACGCGTGTTCGACGCCATGGGTACCTCGGGGCAGCGTTTTACGTTAAGCGAATCATGGTCATTACTTTTGCTGGACGATGCGCGTGTGATTCATGAGACCACCCCGATTCAACCTGCTCAGCCCGGTGGCTATCGAGATACGCTTGTCTTGACCTGCCGAGCCGGCAGTTTTCAAGGCGAGTAATCGTATCCAGCCCAGCGCGCCTGTCCAAACCTCAGGCTTATTTTGCCTTGATAGCCTTGGATTTTTGAGCGGTTTTCGCAACGGCTTTCTTGCGCACTTTAACGCCTCCCCAACCTTCAACCACTTTGCAGATGGACGTAAAGTCAGAATCCGGGCCGTAGGTTGCATTGGTCACTGCCAGCATCTGCCGCACAGCAGCACCAACAACCATCGGCACGCCCATCGCCTCAGCTTCATCCACACATAAGCGCACGTCTTTGTACGACAAGGCGGTTGCAAAACCAAAATCAAAGGTTCCGGTCAGAATCGCGCGTGGAAACTTATCTTGCGTTGCGCTATTACGACCAGAGCCACTATTAATCACATCTAACATCACTTGAGGATCAAGCCCCGCTTTGACGCCCATCACCTTCGCTTCTGACGATACCGCCAGGGCAGCGCCCGCAAGCAAGTTGTTGGCAAGCTTCATCGTTTGAGCCTGGCCCGCACCTTCACCAAGATGGAAAGTTTTACCAAACGTAGCCAAGATGTGAGTGATTTTTGCGTAAAGCGCTTTAGGGCAAGAAACCATTACCGCCAAGGTACCGGCCGCAGCCCCTGTGACACCACCGCTAACCGGCGCATCAACGTAGCTCACGTTGTTGGCGCTCAAGCCCTTAAAAACGACAATCGCAGTCTTAGGACCAATCGTCGAAAAGTCGATGACGCATTTAACTTTTTTACCTTCAATTAAGCCCTCTTTACCCAAGGCCACCGCATTGACGATCTCTGGATTAGGCAAACTCAGAAAAACGGTCTCAGCGCGATTAGCAACATCAGCGGCCGACTTGGCTGCGATCGCACCTTTTTTTACCAGAGCCTGCATCGCTTTTTTATCGCGATCGTAAATGCAAACGCCATACCCGGCCGCAAGTAAACGCAAGGTCATCGGACCACCCATATGACCGGTACCTACAAAGCCTACGAGTTCTTTTGCCATGAAATGTCTCCGTATATTTTATGAAGCTAGCGAGAAACTAAATAAGATGATCAATTCGTTGTGCCAGATCGATATCACGCAGTGACAAACCGCTGGCATCATGCGTTGTGAGTGTGATCGACACACGGTTATAAACGTTCGACCACTCTGGATGATGATTGTGCTGCTCAGCAAGCATCGCCACGCGCGTCATAAACGCAAAAGCCTCACTGAAGTCAATAAACACCCAGTCGCGCGTGATGCTGCCGCCGCGCTCAGCGTGATAGCGCCACTTAGGCAAGCCGGCCAAGAATTTTTCTAAATTTGCAGAATCAATTTTTTGCATCAAGTTTGGGCGACCACTTCAGATTCACGAGGCAACCACAACACAACAAAAGCTGTGCATGCAGAAAAACCAGCCATCACCAGTAGTAAGTTTTCAAAGCCTAAACCCTTCACCGCAGGGCCTAATAGCCAGACCGCAAAGGAACTAATGCCAAGCGATACCGCCAAGCGAATCCCCGCGACACGCGAACGCGCGCGATCATCTACATAGCGCACGATCATGACATCGATAAAAGGTACTGCGCCAAAAATGAATACCATCACACCTAATAACGCAGCAAACAACCACCAGCCTTGCGCGTAAGCCGACAAAATAAACAATGGGATTTGCAATAACACGATCCCTAAAAAGATCGGTCGAACTGCAAAATGGTCAAGTAACTTACCCACCGCGACTTGCATTAGCGAAGCTACTGCATAAATGACCGCCAAGAGCATGCCTAGAACGGCCGGGTCAGTCACGACGCCTTGAAACCGCTCGGACAACAGCTGCCCATTGCCATTGGTTGTAAAGTTAAACAGTACGCTGCCTGTTGCAGCACTTACCGTCATCACCGCCAACACACGCGCTAGCATTGCTGGTGTGAGCGTAACCTTAGAGCCACCTTTACGTTTTGCTGGCGCTTCAGTCTCAACCGGACAAGCCATCGCAAACCAAAGGCCGCAAATCAAAGATAAGACCGCCGGAATCGCGAAGGCTGCACGCCAGCCAATCCATTTAATCAAAAAACCCGTGAGCATTGCAGCTAAGGCC
>JBAXLV010000237.1:0-4689 GCA_037134635.1 Alcaligenaceae bacterium | reverse complement strand
TCGGGGGTCATTGGCATATAAATAATCACTCGATCTCCCTTCTTTACACCGTTGCGCTTCAAGACATTTGCAAATCTGGAAACCTCATAAAACAGTTGTTTATAGGTAAGTGTACGCTCCTCTCCGCATTTGCCGGGTGAGGCAGGTTCTCCCTCCCAGATCAAAGCAGCCTTGTTGGCAAAATCTGTTTTTAAATGTTTGTCCACACAATTGTAACATGCGTTCAGCTTGCCCCCGGTAAACCATTTGGCATATGGAAGATTCCATTCAAGTGTTTTGGTAAATGGCTTGAACCATTCAATATGGCTTTTGGCTTGTTCACTCCAGAATTCTTCGTTGTTGTCAATGGATGATTTGTAAAGAGCTTTGTATGCTTCAAAAGAATTAATATGGGCACCATCTACAAAATCTTTTGAAGGTTCAAAAACCTGCTCTGCCTGCTTCTTCAACTCAATAATGGCAATATTTTCCATCCCTGCGGTAAGGAGAAGATCTTTTACAAACTGGTTTGTATTTACAATCGAAAAGAGATTTTTTTCGACCTTTTTTGCAGCAGCTACAAGACGCTTGGCCGGGCGTACATAAAAAATCGAACTAAAAAAGAAAATCGTCGCAAAAGCAATCTCGATCCATGCCATTAAGATTGAAGGCCCGGGTGGATCTGACACCACGCGCACGGCGCCCTCCATCAAATACAAAAGCACCAGCATCGATGCCCATTGAGTTGTATAAAGGCTGCCTTTCAGTACGCCACGCACAGCAAACGCCAACGGCAGCGCCTTCAAAAATAATAAAGTGCCACCCGGTCTAAGTGGCGCCAGCCAGATTTCCCACAGCAGGCAAAGAAAAAATAGCCCTAAAAGACTCGCTGCCGCCATTCGCTGCAATGCAGCATTCAAAACGGCCGGGGGCGGGGTAGAACTCTGTTTATTTAACATCGTGTTAGGTGTACTTTGTAAACTCAAGCGAATACTTTATTTGATGCCCTCTAGGGGCCCACGCTGCTATTATCGCTTGCCTACTGGGGATACGCATGCAGGATCGACTCAAGCAACCATTCACTCGCGCAATCTTTTGGATAAAAGTTGCCGAGCTGCGTCAAATCCTAAGCTTTGCCATGGGGCGTGCCGCCCAGGCACGCGTGCTGCAGCTGTCTTCTAGTCTGACCTTCACGACCGTTCTGGCAACTGTGCCACTTTTGGCTGTCGTCTTGTCCTTGTTTACCGCGTTTCCGCTTTTTAAAGAGTTTAGCGACGCCTTACAAGACTTTTTAACCAATAGTCTAATGCCCACGGCGATATCCGAAAATGTGATGTCCTATTTGAACGAATTCGCGTTACAAGCCTCGCGCCTGACCATTATTGGTGGCAGTGCTTTGCTATTCACCGTCGTATCCTTGATCATGTCAGTGGAAGCCGCGTTGAACACGATATGGCGAGTCGATCGGCAACGCCGCTTTGCACACCGCGTAGTGGTGTACTGGGCCGTCATCACGCTGGGGCCGGTCTTAGCCGGCGCCAGTCTCTATACAACAGCGCTGTTGGCACGAGAGTCGCTTGGTTTCTTGGTAGATCTACCAATCTTGCTTGAAGTGGCCTTCAAATTATCACCACTTCTTTTGGGCGGCATCGGAATTGCTGCCTTATTTATCGTGGTGCCAAATACTCGCGTGAACCGAGCCGACGCCCTGATCGGAGGCCTTATCTCTGCCTTGATTCTCGAGACAATGAAAATCGCGTTCGCATATTACATTGCACAATTTTCAACGTACACCGTCGTCTATGGTGCCTTTGCTGCTTTACCTGTCTTTTTAATCTGGGTCTACTTGTGTTGGCTAGGTATCCTAGTCGGGGCCTTGGTCGCGGCCAATCTACCGCTCATACGCATTGGCGAATTTAACCAAAGGGCGACACCGGGCGCCGCACTAATGGATGCACTTTCAATCCTCAAGTTGTTAAGCCAGGCGCGTGGCGCACTGCCTTCGGGCGTGAGCGCGCTCGAGCTCATCAAACGCTTGGGCTTGCCACTCAACACACTCGAGCGTCGCCTGAATTGCTTGACGTCGATGGGCTTAATCACAGTTGCACCCGATGCACAATCCGAACGATGGCTTTTGGCCTGTGATCCCGAACGAGCATCGCTCGGCCCATTAGTCGATCGGTTAGTGCTTGATCGAAATGCGATCAGTCTTCAGAAGCAGCCTTTTTTAGCCAATGCCCTGAGCAATTTGGTGCAATATCAGGCTGACCCCACGCTGGCCGAAGTTTTAAGGCATCATGACAATACGCTGACTCACCCACTACAATCAAAGCACTTGAGCAGCTATGCAGGAGACGAACATGTTAAAAGTCAGTGAAGTTTTAAAGGTCAAGGGCAGCACCCTCTATACCTCTACACCTGAAGCCTTGGTCTCGCACGCGATTGAAACCATGAGCACGCATGACATTGGGTCTCTGGTAATTATGCAACGAGGCCAACTCGTTGGCATGCTGACTTTTCGCGAAATTATCCGGCACTTAAATATCAATCAGGGAACCCTCTCAGACGTATCCATCGGCGACATCATGGACCGAAAACCTGTAAGCGTGAGTCCTGATACGCTGGCCAATGAAGTGCAACAACTCATGTTGACGCATCACTCGCGTTATGTGCCCGTGATCGAGGGCGAGATGCTTTTGGGCGTGATCTCATTTTACGATATGGCGCAGGCATTGGCTGCGGCACAAAAATTCGAAAATTCTTTACTCAAGGCCTATATTCGAGACTGGCCAAACGAAGCAGTGCTCAACAAGAGCACCTAAGATATTTTAAAAATGCGGGTTTTAAGCTAGGCATAGGCAGGTCGAGCCGCGCTTGGCCCAACTTCTTTCCATGCTTGACGAATCAGCTCTGGATTATTGTGTTTGAGCAAAGTTGAGTCCGACAACATACGTCGCCACAGTCGTGAATTCGAACGTCCGTTAAACAATCCGAGTAATGGTCTGACCACAATACGCAAAGGCACTTGCGCCGCCATTTGCACAGCGGCGTAGTCAACCAAGGCATCCACAACTTCTGCTTCTGTTTTAAGTTTGAGCTGCGGCCACCAGGCTTGAGAAATTCGTGACAAGACCGACGGATCATGCCAGGGCGAACGCCCTAACATCACCCCATCAAAGTTTGGTAAAACCGCTTCGCAATCAGTCAAGGTTGTGATTCCACCGTTCAATACTACAACGGCGTCTGGAAAATCTTTTTTTAGCTGAGCCGCTTCGTTGTAGCGCAAGGGGGGCACCTCTCGGTTGTCCTTAGGTGATAAGCCTTTTAGAACAGCATTTCGGGCATGAACAATAAAGACACGACACCCTGTGTCGTAGATGGCGCCGACAAAGTCGCGCACGAACGCATAAGACTCATCCTTGTCTAAACCTAACCGATGCTTGACAGTGACCGGCACCCCAACAGCATCTTGCATGGCTTTCATACAATCAGCGACCAAACTTGGCTCAGCCATTAAACAGGCACCAAACGCCCCTTTTTGAACTCGCTCTGAGGGGCAGCCACAATTTAAGTTAATCTCATCGTAGCCCCATCGCACACCCAATTTAGCGGCGGCAACCAGGGCATCCGGTTCGCTGCCACCCAGCTGAAGCGCCACAGGATGTTCATACGCATCAAAATCCAGATGTCGTGAGGCATCGCCATGTAATAACGCACCTGTTGTAATCATTTCTGTGTACAAACGTGCCTTCGGAGCGAGTAGCCTATGAAAATAACGGCAGTGGCGATCCGTCACGTCGATCATGGGCGCAACGCAAAGCCGCCAACTTTCGTTGGCGCTCGCGGAAAATGACAATATCGTGTTGCTCGCACTCTGCATGTTTTAAAAAAGAGATGGCCACAGCTACGACCACCTCAATATCCGACGATTTTTATTAGAAAGCGTAGATTTTACGCTTGGGCCAAGGCATGAGAGTATTTCTGCGCATTCCGTTAAACTTGAGCCTGACGCGCGTGTTTTGTTCAACAGGCGCCGTCATCAGTGTCTAGCCCTTAACTCCCAGCGATCTTTTATGGCCGTTTTCACCCCTGTCAGTCATGACGATGCACGCCAGCTGCTCAAGGCTTATCGCTTAGGCGAGCTTGTTGAGCTGCGAGGTATTGCCGCCGGTATAGAAAACAGTAATTTTTTTCTAACGACAACCCAGGGCGAGTACGTTTTAACTATTTTCGAGGTACTGACAAGCGCGCAGCTACCTTTCTATATCGAATTGATGCACCACCTCGCCCAACGCGGCGTTCCCGTGCCTCAGCCCCAAACCAGAGTTGATGGTTCACGTATTTCAAGCTTTGCGAATAAACCGGCAGCCATTGTGAGTCGTTTAGCGGGCGCCTACGAGCCTAAACCAAGCGTCGAGCATTGCGCGATCGCAGGCCGAACGCTTGCGCAGGCACATCTAGCAGGCAAAGACTTCTCGTTGCAGCAGCCAAATCTGCGAGGGCTGAACTGGTGGGAGCAAACCGCACCGATCGTACTTCCCTTCTTACCGCCGCCGCTAGCCAAGCTCTTGACGCAATCTTTAGACGAGCAACGCCTTTTGGCACGCTCACCTGATTATAAAATCCTACCCTTCGGTCCCGCGCACTGTGACCTCTTTCGAGACAACGTTTTGTTTGCGGGTACACATCAGAATCCTAAGATGGGCGGTT
>JBAXLV010000236.1:0-4709 GCA_037134635.1 Alcaligenaceae bacterium | reverse complement strand
GTCGATTTAATGAACTAAAAGTAAAAAAACTTTCATCTTTTTGTCACTGCTGTGTAATATGGGTTGGTCACACTGAGCATCATCTCAGGAGACCTGACCCATGCTTGAGCTCGTTCGTAGTGCCTCTAGTTTTTTTACGCTTCCGTCTACTGCTTTAGACTCGCATGGCTTAGTGGTGGGCCTCGCGCAGTCATCAGAAGAAATCGAACAAGTGCAGCGACTGCGTTACGACGTGTTTACTGCCGAATATGGTGCCGTACTTGGTGCAGCGCATGATGGTATCGATCGTGATGATTTTGATCCCTGGTGTGACCATCTGATGGTGCGAGCGCTGGACTCTGGGCGTGTGGTTGGAACCTATCGAGTCCTCACGCCGCAGCAGGCGCGTCGGGCAGGTGGCTATTACTCAGAATCTGAATTTGATCTGAGTAGTCTGGGTTCGCTTCGTAACGGCTTGGTTGAATTTGGTCGCGCCTGTATTGATGAAGAGTATCGTCAAGGGGGTGTCTTGATGATGCTATGGTCGGGGCTTGCCGAGATCTTGAAGCAGGGCCGCTATGAACACGTATTTGGTTGCGCAAGCGTGAGTTTGCGCGATGATGGCGTGACGGCAGCCAAGGTGTGGCGCCAGGTTAAGCAACAGGCCTTTGAAGACGGCCAGGCGAGTGTCAAGCCTTTGCACCGTTATCCCGCCGAGCAGCTTGATCGCGATTTGCCGGCAACAATCCCAGCCTTGCTCAAAGGTTATCTGAAGCTTGGTGCGAGAGTGTGTGGCGAACCGGCTTGGGATCCAGACTTCAATACAGCGGATTTTCCGATGCTGTTATCGGTAAATAATATGGGTCAGCGCTACCGTAAACACTTTGGTTTTGAAGGCGTTAAATCGGGACAAGTGCAAAATTAA
Source organism: Alcaligenaceae bacterium (assembly GCA_037134635.1). Lineage (GTDB taxonomy): Bacteria > Pseudomonadota > Gammaproteobacteria > Burkholderiales > Burkholderiaceae_B > Zwartia. The sequence goes on along the minus strand of JBAXLV010000236.1, from coordinate 3,805 downwards.
AACCAACTTTTGCCCATTCGGTCTCTTCACCATGCAGTGAAAAATCGGTCAGTGGATGTGAGGCAAGCCATTTTTTATCGACCTGGCACACAATTGAAGCCCCTTTGACAGTGACCGAGAGTGGTAGTTTGGTGATGTCTTCGCGACGTCGGCACAACAGTACGGAGAGTCGCAAACACAAGATCGTTAACCATTGCTCACGATTTTTAACTAAATTTTGTGCTTTGGTCAGCTTGCCCGTATGCGCTAAGGCGAGCAGGCCGAGTTGAGTCTGATCCACTCTTGAAAACCCCGGCATATCGGCGTTGTTCAAGATGTAAGCGCTGTGCTTGTGATAACCCGCCTGTGCAATCGACAAGCCAACCTCATGCAGATCGGCAGCCCAACTGAGCGTATGACGTAACTCGTCTTGTTCACTACGTTGAGGTAGTACGGTGTCAAAGAGGTTCAGCGCGGTGCGCTTGACGCGCGCGGCTTGACGGGTATCGACGTGATAGCGTTTGGTAAAGGCCAGCACGGATACATCTCGACGGTCGTGGGCCTCTTCGCGACCTGCAAGGTCGACCAAAACCCCAAGGCGCAAAGCGCCATCGCCGGTCTTCATAACATCGACGCGAAACTCGTCAAAGAACGCGCTCATGATGGCGAGACCGCCCGTCAAGACGTCTGCGCGTTCAAGTTTGATGCCAGGCAGATCGTCTGGAATCACGCGGCCAGCACGCACCAGTTTTGCTTTGAGTCGCTCGAGGCCGTCGCGTGTGATTCCTTCAGGAGAGAGTCTCCCTTCAGTCAAAATCGCGTAGAGCGCTTTAGCGGTGCCTGATGAACCAAACGCGGCATCCCAACCCATTTTTCGATATGGTTTTGTAATGATCTCAATTTCGCGACGCGCTGCAACCTCAGCGAGCTTCATCGAATAGTTGTCGATTACGCCCTCTGGAAAAAACTTTCGGCTGTAACTGACGCAGCCCATATAAAGTGAAGAGGTGAGCAAGGATTCGTCGCCTTTGCCGATAATGATTTCAGTTGAGCCTCCGCCGATGTCGATGACTAAGCGACGGTCATTTGAGACCGGCAGCGTGTGACTGACACCCGAATAAATGAGGCGAGCTTCTTCGCGCCCGGCGATGACTTCAATTGGGAAACCCAGCGCAGCCTCAGCGCGAGGTAAAAACTCAGCAACATTACGCGCCACACGGAAGGTGTTTGTCGCCACCGCACGCACCCGATCTGGGTGAAAACTTCGAAGGCGTTCGCCAAACCGACTTAAGACTTCAATTGCGCGTTCAACGGACTCGTCATTAAGAATTTTGGCTGAATTCAACCCAGCGGCAAGCCGAACGGTTTCTTTTAGACGGTCGATTTGATAGATATGTTTGGCACCATTTTGTTCGGCAACGCGCCCGATTGAAAGCCTAAAGCTGTTGGACCCTAAGTCGACAGCGGCCAAAAGGTGTTCCATTACGACCCATCCATGATTCAATTGAACGTATTATAAAAGGGTCTGCGAAACTCTGATCGACAACTCAAGCGGGTTCAGTGTTACAAAACTGTAATCTATTTGTTGTAAAACAATAAATCCTAAAAAAATCAAGGTCATAAACGATGCCAGCGCGCAAAAAGGCCGAGCCACTTTTTTTGAATCGAGAGTTGTCCTTACTGCAGTTCAACGAACGGGTGTTGGCCATGGCCGAACATCCAGATACGCCTTTACTCGAACGTCTGCGGTATGTCTGCATCGTGAGCTCGAATCTGGATGAGTTTTTTGAGATTCGAGTCTCGAGCCTTAAAGAGCAGCTCGCGGATCACCCGACTCTGATGGGGCCCGATGGCATGACCACCGAGCAGGCGTACGAGCAGGTGCAGAGAGAAGTGCACGCGATGGTTGACCGTCAATACGCCTTGCTCAATGATGAGATTTATCCTCGCCTACGTACCGAAGGCGTATACCTGCACCACGCAAGCGAATGGAATGAGGCACAAACTGCTTGGGCCAAAGAGGTGTTTCACCGCGATGTGATGCCCTTGCTGACACCTATTGGTTTAGACCCTGCGCACCCTTTTCCGCGTGTCTATAACAAGAGTTTGAATTTTATTGTTCCGCTTTCTGGGGCCGATGCCTTTGGTCGTAAGGCAACGATTGCCATTGTTCAGGCGCCGCGCGCACTGCCTCGTTTGATACAGATGCCCCCTAAGGTTTCGGGCCAACCGCACAGCTTTATTTTATTGACCAGCTTGTTGCGTGCGTTTGTGGGCGAATTATTTCCGGGCATGCAGATGCAAGGCTGTTATCAGTGGCGCGTGACCCGTAATAGCGACTTGTTTGTCGATGAAGAAGAGGTCACCAATCTGCGCCAGGCCTTGCAAGGTGAGTTGTCGCAGCGAAATTTTGGCTCAGCTGTTCGACTTGAAATTGATCAGCTCACACCGCCTGACATCGAAGTATTTTTACAAAAAGAATTTTCGTTGACTGCCGCCGATACCTATCGCGTGAACGGTCCAGCCAATGTCTCGCGTCTGATGCAAATTTGTAGTTTGGTGAAACGACCCGACTTATTGTTTCCAGAATTTCATGGGCCTATCCCAGCACCTTTTGACGCTTTACCCAACCGACCCGCTGCGATCTTTGAGGCCATCGCTAAAGCTGACCAGTTGCTACATCACCCCTACCAGTCTTTTCAGCCGGTTATTGATTTCTTGACTGCTGCTGCAGTCGATCCCGACGTTGTGGCGATTAAGCAAACGATTTATCGCACGGGCGAAGACTCAGAGTTGATGAGATTGTTGCTTTCTGCTGCGAGAGCGGGCAAAGAAGTGACGGTCGTCGTAGAGCTGATGGCGCGCTTTGACGAGCAAACGAATATAAATTGGGCTGCTCGCCTCGAAGAGGTGGGCGCACATGTTGTGTACGGCGTGGTGGGCCATAAAACGCATGCCAAAATGGTGCTGGTGCTTCGTCGCGAAAAAGGTCGAATTCGGCGCTATGGTCACCTCGGTACCGGAAACTATCACCCGCGCACGGCAAGTCTGTATACCGATTTTGGCTTGCTGACCGCTGAGCCGCGGCTTTGCGAAGATATGGATAAAGTGTTTTCGCAACTCACTGGTCTGGGCTCGCGACGCGTGCTCAAAGAGCTATTACAGTCGCCCTTTACGTTGCATGATTCGGTTGTGTCGATGATTCGCGCCGAGGCGCGGGCAGCGCGCGCTGGTAAAAAGGCCAGGATTTTGGTGAAGTTAAATTCGCTGCTTGAACCCATCGTGATTCAAGAACTCTATAAAGCTAGCCAGGCAGGGGTGAAGATTGATTTGGTGATTCGCGGTGTGTGCGCGTTGCGTTCGGGCGTGCCCGGACTTTCAGAAAACATCACGGTGCGTTCAGTCATCGGACGCTTTCTTGAGCATTCAAGGGTCTTTTATTTTTATAGCGGCGGCGCTGAACTGGTCTACCTGTCGTCTGCAGACTGGATGGATCGTAACTTTTTCAGACGGGTTGAAATTGCCTTTCCAGTTTTAGAGCCATCCTTGAAAAGGCGAGTGATCGATGAGGCGTTTACCTTTGCCTTGCGCGATAACCGCTTGGCTTGGCTTCAGCAGCCTGACGGCAGTTACAGCAAGATTGTTAATCGACGCACCCCGTTCAAACTGCATGAGCACTTGATGACTAAAAAATAAATACTTTATTTATCAATTACTTACGTTTGATAACGCACATGGCCTCTTTTGGGGCCATGTTTGTTTGTGACTGTCATAAAGCGGTCACGTTGGGTCTGTACCATTGGAGCACTAGCGCAGAATTGTGGGC
>JBAXLV010000235.1:0-4720 GCA_037134635.1 Alcaligenaceae bacterium | reverse complement strand
ATGCAGCTCAAACATTGCGACGAAGCGCCTTTCTACACACTAGGCCCGTTAACGACCGATATCGCACCCGGCTACGACCACATTACTTCGGGTATTGGCGCTGCGCTGATCGGCTGGTATGGCACCGCCATGCTTTGCTATGTCACCCCAAAAGAGCATCTGGGTTTGCCCAACAAAAAGGATGTCAAAGACGGCATCATCACCTATAAGATCGCAGCACACGCAGCCGATCTGGCCAAAGGACATCCAGGCGCCGCGATTCGCGACAACGCCCTATCGAAGGCGCGTTTCGAGTTTCGTTGGGATGATCAGTTTAATCTAGGTCTTGATCCAGATACGGCAAAAGACTTTCATGACGAGACCTTGCCTAAAGACTCAATGAAGGTGGCTCACTTTTGCTCGATGTGCGGCCCACACTTTTGCAGTATGAAAATTACGCAAGACGTGCGCGACTACGCGAAAAAGCTGGGTGTCGAAAACGACGCTGCGCTCAAAGCAGGCATGCAAGAAAAAGCAATCGAGTTTGTCAAAAAAGGTTCTGAGATTTATCACAAAACCTAAATAAGAATAACGCCCTGCTTACAGCAGGGCGTTATTCTTTATACCCCCATGACAAAATCTCGCTTGCCTTTGCTCGACGCTATGAAGGGCCTCGGCTGTATTGCCATCGTGATGCACCACTTGGCTGTATACGGACCCATGTCAGAAGTCGTACGCGAAGCTGCACCCGCATTTATTAGCGTACTTGAGCTGTATGCGCGCCTGGCCGTACAAATGTTTTTCGTTTTGGCAGGATTTTTAGTTGCTGCACAGCTTGCGCCCGAGGGCTTTGTGCTCAAATTGACGCAACCAATAACTGTACGCCCCGCGCTGCCATTAATTTTTAAGCGCTACCGTCGCTTAGTCACCCCGTTTCTATTTGCAATCGCGGCTGCAATCTTAATTACCGCCTTTGTGCGGCCGTGGTTCGCGCATGACTCGCTTTCGGCACCACCAACGGTTATGCAACTTTTGGCTCATGCCTTGTTCGTACACGATCTCAGCGGCTTCGAAGCTTTATCCGCAGGCGTTTGGTACGTAGCAATTGATTTTCAATTATTCGTAGTCACCGTCCTGCTCACGGCCCTGAGTGCGCGCCTGGCGCCCAACTGGCGCTGGATCTTTCCGTGCCTGATCATTGCACTGGCGGCAAGCTCGCTGTGGGTGATCAATCGCAACGCCCAATACGAGGATTATGCGCCCTATTTTTTTGGCGCCTACGCCCTAGGCATGTTGGCCTACTGGTCAACATGCCAATCCTTTAGCAGTATCGTGCCATTCATTGCCGTCACGCTCGGCACCATCGCGTTATGGCTGCAATATCGCAACCCGATTGTGGTCGCCCTTGCAACCGCGATATTGATTGGTATCGCTGGGCAACGCGGTTGGCTCGAACGTTGGCCACGTCCCGGCACTCTGACTTGGCTTGGTCAACGCTCGTATTCGATTTTTCTCATTCACTATGGGCTTTGCATCGCAACCAACGCGGTTTGGTCGCGTTTTTTCCCTACGGGCGTCTTGATCAATGCGCTCGGCATGCTGTTCGCCGTCATGATCTCGATTACTGCGGGGGCCGTGCTTTACCGTTATGTTGAAAGCCAACCCACAGTGTTAGGTCGCAACCGGATCACGGTCATCTTGGGTGCCGCAGTCGGGACTGCATTTTTAGTTGAAGCACTTGCCTGGTAGCACCTCGCACAACCGCCCTCAACCCAGGTTGGGTGCCAGACTTCTTTTGACCTCTTTTTCAGTGCGGCCCGAGCGCTTGACGTAATCCGCGACTTGATCATCGCCAATGATGCCAACGCTAAAGTACTGCGACTGCGGGTGACTAAAATAAAATCCTGAGACGCTCGCTGCGGGATGCATGGCATAGCTTTCGGTCAACATCATGCCAATATCCGTGCCCTCGAGTACCTCAAACATCTCTCGCTTCACCACGTGCTCAGGGCATGCAGGATAACCGGGCGCAGGCCGAATCCCCTGATACGCCTCTTTAATCATTTGCTCGTTCGTTAACACTTCGTCAGGTACGTAGCCCCAGATATCTTTGCGAACACGGGCGTGAAGCGCCTCGGCAAAGGCTTCGGCTAAGCGATCGGCGAGCGACTTGAACATGATGGCCGAATAATCATCATTGGCGCGTTCAAATTCTTTTTCTTTTTTCTCAATACCCAAGCCCGCGGTCACCGCAAACAAACCGATGTAATCCACCACGCCTGAATCTTTTGGCGCAATGTAATCGGCCAAACATTTATTTTCAACGCCTTCACGCTTGATACCCTGCTGACGCAAGCCACGCCACGTAAACAATATTTTTTGACGCGTTTCGTCTTGATAGATTTCAATATCGTCGTCGTTGACCGTATTGGCCGGATAAAAGGCGACAGCACCATTTGCCGTCACCCAGCGGCCATCGATCATGCGTTTAAGCATCGCCTGCCCATCTGCATACACCGCTCGCGCTTGTTCACCTACGACCTTATCATCCAGAATCGCCGGGAACTGTCCGAACAAACTCCAAGTTTGAAAGAAGGGTGTCCAATCGATGAAGGTGGCAAGCTCGGCAAGGTCGAAGTTTTTAAAGGTGCGTCGACCAATAAATTTAGGGCGAGGCGGCGTGTAACTGGCCCAATCAATCATCGGCTTTGCAGCACGCGCATCTACCAAAGACATCAACGGCGTCGCTTTACGCGCTGCATGACGGCGACGCACATCCTCGTACTCGACTGCGAGCTCTTCAAGATAGGTGTTGGCTGTTTCAGAGACCAAATTTTGCGCGACCCCGACAGAGCGGCTGGCGTCGGGCACATAGATGACCGGGCCCTCGTAATGTGGCGCGATCTTGACCGCAGTGTGCACGCGACTCGTCGTCGCCCCGCCAATCATGAGCGGAATCTTGCGGCTACGAAAATACTCATCGCGTTGCATCTCGCTGGCAACGTAAGCCATCTCTTCAAGGCTGGGGGTAATCAAACCTGACAGGCCAACAATATCTGCTTTTTCAGCTTTCGCACGTGCCAAAATTTCAGCAGCAGGCACCATCACACCCATATTGACGACTTCAAAGTTATTACACTGAAGCACGACCGTCACAATATTTTTACCGATATCGTGGACATCGCCTTTGACCGTTGCAATAACGATTTTTCCTTTGGCGCGTACATCGCCACCAGCAGCCTCAATCAGCTTTTTCTCTGCTTCGATAAACGGAATCAGATGACCAACGGCCTGCTTCATGACACGGGCAGATTTCACAACTTGAGGCAAGAACATTTTGCCTTCACCAAATAAATCGCCCACGATGTTCATGCCATCCATGAGTGGGCCTTCGATTACTTCGATGGGGCGGCCCTGACGATCGGCGATCTGTTGGCGGATTTCTTCGGTGTCGTCGACAATAAATTGGGTAATGCCATGCACCATGGCATGTGCCAAGCGTTTATCGACTGACTGCTGTCGCCACGAAAGATCTTCTTCGCGCTTGATTCCGTTGCCTTTGAAATTCTCAGCGAACTCGACCAGGCGCTCAGTCGGTGTGCGGGTGTCGTTTGGATCTTTTTTACCAACGGCTGAGACTTTACTCACGGTCTAGCACCACGTCCTCGACCAGATCGCGCAAGGTAGGGTCGATATTGGCATAAACACCCAGTTGCCCGGCGTTGACGATTCCCATCGTCATGCCTTCACGAATAGCGTGATACAAAAAGACCGTGTGGATGGCTTCGCGAATGGGCTCATTACCCCTGAACGAAAAACTGACGTTTGAGACGCCGCCCGAAATGCGCGCATAGGGCAGGTTCTCGCGAATCCACTTCGTGGATTCAATGAAGTCAACAGCGTAATGATTGTGTTCGTCTATACCTGTTGCGATCGCAAAAACGTTTGGATCAAAAATAATATCTTCGGGCGGAAAGCCTACTTTTTCAATCAATAAATTGTAAGCACGCGTACAAATAAGTTTACGGCGCTCGAGTGTGTCGGCCTGACCTTTTTCATCAAAGGCCATCACTACCGCTGCAGCGCCGTATAAACGGCAGAGGCGCGCCTGTTTCAAGAAAGGCTCTTCGCCCTCTTTCAACGAAATTGAATTCACGATTGACTTACCTTGTACGCACTTCAGGCCGGTTTCAATCACAGACCACTTTGAACTATCGATCATCACCGGTACGCGTGCGATATCAGGCTCGGAGGCAATCATGTTTAAAAAGCGATGCATACACGCAACCGAATCAAGCATGGCTTCGTCCATGTTGATATCAATAATTTGCGCTCCGTTTTCAACCTGCTGGCGTGCCACCGCAACCGCCTCGTCGTATTTTTCTTCGCGTATGAGACGGGCAAAGGCCTTACTACCCGTTACGTTTGCGCGTTCACCCACATTGACAAATAACGATTCGTCGTCAATGTTCAAGGCCTCGAGCCCAGACAAACGCGTTTTAGTGGGGATATCAGGTACCACTCGAACCGGTAAGGCCATGACTTTTTGCGCAATGGCCTGAATGTGTTCTGGGGTTGTGCCACAACAACCACCCGCCATATTCACCAGACCTGCGCGCGCGAATTCTTCAAGCAGCGCCGAGGTGTCAGCGGGCGTCTCATCAAAACCCGTATCACTCATGGGATTCGGCAAACCGGCATTGGGGTACACGCAAACATAGGTGTCGCAAATTTTGGCGAG
>JBAXLV010000234.1:0-4725 GCA_037134635.1 Alcaligenaceae bacterium | reverse complement strand
AGCAAGCAGGACCCGGCACGGCACTTGAACTATCGGGGCCGACCTGAATGAGGCCCAAGCTATTGATCCGTGAAATACTGCCGCCGCCCGAACCGATTTCAATCATATCGATGGCCGGTACTTTTAGCGGAATCCCACTGCCCTTTTTGAAGCGCTGCAGACGCGCTACCTCAAAGTCAGTGGTGACCGCACTATGCCCATCATCAATCAAACAAGCCTTCGCGGTTGTGCCACCCATGTCAAAGCACAGGATTTGGGTCAAGTCCGCCATCTGTCCAATCAACGACGTTGCCTGAACACCGCCCGCTGGGCCCGATTGCACCAAGCGGATCGGGTATTCGATTGCGGTATGAAAATGTACCGTCCCCCCATCCGATTGCATCAAATACAAGTCCTGTTCGATACCGATTTTCTTGATGCCTGCCATTAAGGCTGAAATATATTTTTTGAACAACGGCTGAACGTAGGCGTTACACACCGTCGTGGCCGTTCTTTCATACTCACCGATCTCAGGCATCACTTCGCTCGATATGCACACCGCAACGTCAGGCAATAACTTTGCCAAGGCTTCCTTTATTTGAATTTCGTGCGTTGGAAACTGGAAGGAATGTAATAAACATACTGCGACCGCATCGACCTTTAATCGCTTTAGTTCATTTGCGATCTGAGGCAGTGTCGACAGATCTAAAGGCTCGATCACAGACCCGTCATAACCAACACGTTCTTTGATCTCAAAGCAAAGCGCTCTGGGCACGAGCGGTTCAACGGGTGTTAAAAACAAATCATAGATGTCGTAACGCCACTCGCGACCAATTTGCAAAACATCACGAAAACCGGCCGTTGTAATCAGGGCAGTACGAACGCCCTTTCGCTCAATCAGTGCGTTCGCGACCAGCGTCGTACCGTGAATCACATTCTGCACATCGCGTGCGTTTACCGAGTTATTTTCAAGAATTAATTTAATTCCGGTGAGTACACCGACCGAAGGATCCAGAGGCGTCGTCAAGACTTTTTCGTTACACAACTGCCCCTGGGCATCCACCATGACCAGATCAGTGAAGGTGCCACCAATGTCTACCCCAATCCGAAAAGGGGCCAAAAGCGGTTTAAGCGGCTGACTCATGCTTCAGTCCCTTGTGTTGCAATCCTAGCGGCTTCTAACTGGGCTGCTGTTTGTCCGTAATCGTTTTGTGCACTTAAGTTTGAGACTACGCCGTCTTGCAAGTCTTTTGCCAAGGCAGCGGGGTCGCGCTTGAGTGGTGAAAACATACCGCCACCACCTGGAGTTTCAAACGTCACCGTTTGTCCTTGCTTCAGGCTCATGACTGACTTGCATGGGATGCGTTGATCATCAACCAAGTCGATGCCTAAACGACCATCAATACCACCTAAAAATCCACGCGGCGGATATTTGATTCTTTCGTGACGGATCATAAACGTCAAAGGTTCGGGCGACAAAGATCGAAACGACAAGCGTTGACCCAAGCCACCTCGGTACATTCCGGCACCACCGCTATCCGTGATCAAACTCTTTTCAGTCACGAGCATCGGCGTTTGATTTTCAAACTGTTCGATCGGATTGTTCGCGATATTAGTTGGGAAGCTTAAGCACGCCGGACCATCACTTTGCGCTCTAGCACCATAGCCACCACTCATGAAAAACATTTTGACAAACTTTCGATTTGAGCGATCAACGCCTTTAAAGTAAACGTTCCAGATCGGCGATCCACTATCTGCAATCACTTTGTCAGGGATGATTTTTGATAAGGCGCCAAAAATAACAAACGGCAGATAATGCCCGGACAAATGCCGACCCCATACAGGTGCAGGCCGAGTTGGGTTCACGAGCGAACCCTCGGGTGCCAACAGGGTTAAGGGCCTTAAGCCGCCATCATTGTTGGGCGAGTTCGGATCAAAGGCACACTTAATTGCGTAAGCGCTGTAGGCAAACGTAAAGTTATAAACCGAGTTGATGGGCTTATCAATTTGCGGATCAGTACCCGCATAATCCACCAAAATATCAGAGCCTGTTTTTTTAATCGAACAACAGATCGTCAAGGGCTTCTCAAAACCATCCGCAGTGACTTGATCCGTACACTCGCCGTCAGGAATCGCTTCTAGCATTTTACGCATACTCAATTCTGAGCGCGACAAGATGGCATCCGTGACGCTTATTAAATCGTCAATCCCCTCTTGTTGAAGCAAGTTCAATAGCTTGGTTTGAGCCAGGTCATAGGCCGCAAACTGAGCACGAATATCGCCAAGCGTTTCGTTGGGTTCGCGCAAGTTTTCCTGTAAAAAAGAAATGACATCCTGATTTTCTTCGCCGCGCCTCACAATCTTTAAGATCGGAATGCACAATCCCTCTTCGTAAGAATCTTTTGCAAAAGGCGACGGCGCACCACCGATATCAACTGTATGAAACGTTGAGCCCACAAAGGCGACAAGTTCAGCGCCACGAAAGATCGGACGCACCATCGTAATGTCATTCAAATGACCCGTACCAATCCAGGGGTCGTTTGAAATTAATACATCGCCCGGCTCAAGACTGTGTTGCGGATGCTTTTGCAGCATGGCCTTCAGTGTTGTGGGCATCGTGCCTAAAAACGAGGGGATAGACCGCGACGATTGCGCGAACACACGCCCGTCTGCATCCATCAGCGAACACGCCAAATCCCAGTTCTCACGCACGACCACAGAGAACGACGTGCGCACAAAGGTTTGTGCAACCTCATCCATCAAGCCGGTCAGGCGTCTCCACACGATACCAAGTTGAAGCGCACTGATCGATTTACTCATCATTGTCCCTGTTATCTGTTTAACAAATTGATAGAGTCAATCATAGCAAACCCTTTACAGCCGGAAGCACTAAATACAAAAAGCGGTGCCTGACTGGATCACAGGGCTTGTCAGTCAATCTTGGCGCCCGAGCGCTTGATCACTTCAGCCCATTTGGCAGTTTCGCGTCGCGAAAGCTCTAGAAATTCTTCCGGCGAACTGGCAGAAATTTCTGCACCAAAGGATTTGAATTTTTCGATCAGCTCTGGGTTTTGCAAGGCAAGAAGTACTTCAGCATTGAGGCGTTTAACAATCTCTCCGGGCAGATTGGCTGGGCCAATCAACCCTCCCCAGGCCACTACTTCGTAGCCTGCAAGCCCCTGCTCTGCCACGGTCGGAATCGAGGGAAACGTCGCTGAACGCTTATTGTCGGTAATCCCGATGCCACGCATCCGTCCGCCCTGCACGTGTGGGCCCGACACGGGTGTATTGCTCAGGGCAACATGTACAGATCCGCCCATCAAATCCGTCAGCATCGCTGGCGCTGATTTATATGGCACATGCAGAAGATCAATCTGCGCGAGGCTCCGAAAATATTCCATACCAAGATGCGAAGTCGTGCCGTTTCCGTCTGAACCAAAGACAACTTTGCCTGGATTTCTTTGGGCGTAGGCGATTAGGTCTTGAACCGAGTTCACGGGTAAATCATTATTGACCACCATTAAGTTCACCACGCGCAAGGCGTTTGCAATCAAGGTCAGGTCTTTTTCAACGCTATACGGAACCTTGCTTAGCAACGAAATATTGGTTGCCAAAGACACTACGTTTCCGTAGGCAAGCGTATACCCATCTGGTGCCGAGCGAACAAGATCCATGGTCGAGATCACATACGATGCACCCGGCTTGTTTTCAATCACAATCGGCACGCCCATTTGTTTTGACATCTGAGCACCAAGCGTGCGCATCAAAACATCCGGAGCCCCTCCAGGGGCAGAGCCCACAATCAGACGGATTGGCTTATCTGGGTAAGCCGCAAAGGCGTGACCCGCCACAAAACACGCCAGGCTTACAACACAGGACAGCAGCTTCGAGATCTTTTTCATGAGAGCACTCGCAAAAGATGGGGTCGGGTTAGCCTAGAATGTACAGCTAAAGCTGCAGTAAACTTTTAAATACGTCGAACAACTTGAACCGTAGGATAGGAGTGTTGTATGCCTCAAACGCTAGAAAAAAGCCCCAAGTTAGATCTTGGTGATCGCGAGTCTATTTACCAACCCTCACAAAAAGGGTTGATATTCCCTCAAAAACCCACCTTCACATCGTTTGCACAAGAGCGCAAACATCTTAAAGAACGACTCGTCGGGGCCTGTCGAGCTTTTGCGCTTCAGGGCTTTGATTATGGCTTTGCCGGGCACTTAACGATTCGCGATCCTGAGCATCCTCATTTGTACTGGACCAATCCGATGGCCGTGCATTTTTCGCAGGTCAAAGTGTCAAACCTGATTCTTGCTGATCACCATGGCACCGTAGTCGAAGGCGATTACGCCATTAATCAGGCCGGCTTTGTTTTGCATGGTGCAGTGCACGAAATGCACCCCGATATCGTCGCGATGTGTCACGCACACACCACGTACGGCACAGCTTTTGCCTCACTAGGTAAAAAACTTGATCCAATCAGTCAAGATGCTGCAGCCTTCTATGAAGATCACGTTGTCATTGGTGCCGAAGCGGGCCAAGTAGCCGTTGAGGCCAAAGCGGGTGCGGGCGTTGCCGAATCTTTCAAAGGCGTCAGAGCCGCTATTCACCGCAATCACGGCCTGCTCACGGCAAGCCGGCATAGCATCGAAGCTGCCGCCTTTTGGTTCATTGCGCTTGAACGCTGCTGCCAGCAACAATTACTCATCGAAGCAACTGGCCTCAAGCCAATGCTGGTGCCACACGATAAAG
>JBAXLV010000233.1:0-4725 GCA_037134635.1 Alcaligenaceae bacterium | reverse complement strand
CTTTTGTTCAATTACGAGTGCTGAGTGGTTGTTACATCAAGGCTCAGTGGGTAAGGCTGCACTCGGGGTGGCACATATCTGCGATGACGAGGGGTGCGTACTCGAGGTAGGCGCTACGGGTCTTGTCTATTTTTCTGAGGGCCCAAAATTTGAGTACCACGGCGATGTGGCAAAAACAGCTGAGACGCGCAATGCGTTGGGTTGGACAACGCTCGGTGATATCGGGCGTCTTGACGCTGAAGGTTATTTGTACTTAGTCGATCGTAAGGCCTTCATGATCATTTCTGGGGGGATCAATATTTATCCTCAAGAAATCGAGGCCGTGCTAATCGGTCATCCGCTGGTATTAGATGTTGCTGTTTTCGGAATTCCCAATCTGGATTTTGGCGAAGAAGTAAAGGCCGTTGTTCAGCTGGTTAAAGATCAGAACGGCAGTGATAGCCTAGCAGCCGAACTCATCGCTTATTGTCGAGAACAGTTGGCTGACTTTAAATGCCCGCGTAGCATTGATTTTGCTGTTGAGCTACCGCGTCATCCCACCGGAAAGCTTTATAAAAAAATCTTACGCGATCGCTACTGGCCCGCGACGAGCCCTTGAAGCGCCTCGCGAAAATTTTTGGGTGTTTCGGTTGGGCGTTGGGTTTGCTTTTCAACACAAACGTGCACAAACAGGCCTTGCGCAGCCGCCTCGTTTGAATCGTCGGTAAAGACAGCGACTTCATAGGTTGTCGAACTGCGGCCTAGGCGCCCGGGGCGCACGCCCACGCGTATGGTTCCTGGCGCAGAAACTTGGCTGAAATATCTGCATTCTGAGGCGACTACCAAAGTTTGGTAGTTGCCTGTGATCAACTGACGTAGGGCGTGGTGCAACAAAAACGCATCCACCGCAGTGTCAAAAAACGAATAGTAGTGCGCGTTGTTAATGTGTCCATAGGCGTCGTTGTCGGCCCAGCGCAACGTGATCGTTTCAAAAAAAGAGAAATCTGCTTTGAGCCATGGCTTGCTCTTCGCAGCTGGTGTGCGCTCGGGGTCAATGCGCGGATCGGTATTCATGTTGAGTGCTCAGTTATTTAGTGACTTTCGTGGCGGCAATGACCTTGGCCCACTTGTCTAAATCTTCTTTCATAAAGGCTTTGAATTCAGCCGGGCCTTGATCAAAGACTTCGGCGCCTGAGTCTGATAGTTGTTTGCGAAATTCGGGCATGTTCATGATGACCAAAATATGCTCGCGCAGCATGGCCACAATAGGCTGTGGCAAGCCTGCAGGCGACAAGACGCCATACCAGATGATGGCTGAATAGTTTGGAAAACCGAACTCACTAATGCTGGGCAGATTCGGCACGGTATCTGAACGTTTGCTCGTCGTGATCGCATGCGCGTGCAACCTGCCGGCGTTGACCAGCGGTAGCGCGGTAGACAGGCCTGCAAAATAAATGTCGACTTCGCCTGACATGACGTCGTTCATGGCGGGGCCGCCGCCCTTATAAGGCACGTGCAGTAGGGCGATGCCTGCCATATCTCGAAACAACTCCCCAGAAAGGTGGGTCGGGCTACCGGTGCCCGCCGATGCAAAGGTCAGCTTGCCTGGCTGGGCCTTGGCGCGCGTGATCAGATCCGGCAGGCTGCTGATGCCAGACTTGGGCGACACCACCAGCAACATTGGATTGAGTGCCACCATCGAAATCGGAGTCAGGTCTTTGAGTGGATCGTAAGATAGTTTGCTGTTCAGGCTAGGGCTGATCGTCAAGGCGCCGCTCGAGCCGAACAAGAGCGTGTAGCCATCAGGCTGCGCCGCTACGGCTTGTGTGGCTGCAATCTCGCCGCTTGAACCCGGTTTGTTTTCGATCACAATAGACTGTTTCAGGCGTTCTGATAAGCGTAAGGCTAGTAAACGCGCTAATTGGTCGTTGGGCCCGCCGGGCGGGAATCCGACTAGCATCTTGATTGTGCGCGTTGGGTATTGACTGACTGCGGCCTGCGCGTCTGACGCCTGTCTCGCTTGAGCCTGCGCCGTCTGTGCGAAGGATGCCAGCGACAGCAGTATCGTTGCACCAAAGCCCAGTACCTTGACGAATTTGAATAGTTGGTTCATCGAGGCGATCAAAAGTTGTTAAAGGAAAGAATCCCTTCAGTAGGATCCATCCCGTCAAGAATCCGCTTGGCGATTAAATCTTTGAGTGTTTCGGTGGCCCCGCCGCCTAGCGAGCCATAGCGTGCACCCCGATACAAGCGTGATACCGGATATTCATCGGTGAAGCCGTAGCCACCATGCAATTGCAAGGCGTCATTGGTCACGCGCAAGGCCATTTCATTGCAGGTGATTTTGGCGACCGCTGCTAAAAAGGGATCCGGAAAAGGATCGGCTGAAGCGCAGGCGCGATACAGCACGCTGCGAGCCGCTTCGATGTCGCGATACATCTCGGCGAGTTTCCAGCGCAGACCTTGAAAATCAGTCAGCGTTTTGCCAAAGATTGGCCGATTGCGTGTGTAGTTGACCGCCTCTTCAAAGGCCCCTTCAGCCAGGCCCAGCGAGATACTAGGATTCAAGCAGCGCTGGGTGTTGAACGCGCTCATGAGCTTACGAAAGCCGCCTTCTTTTAAAACAACGTTCTCAAGCGGGACTTCGACGTTATCAAAGCGCACTTCGTGCAAGTACTCGCCACCCATGGTGTGATAACTGGCAGTCACTTCGAGACCAGGTGTTCCACCTTCGATCAAGACGCAGCCAATGCCTTCGCGCCCAGGTTGATCATCGACGCGTGTAAACACGACAAACATGGCAGCCTCTTGGGCGCGACTAATTAAGGTTTTGACGCCGTTGACGGTTGCATGATTCATATGCAAACGGGTGTTGGTGCGATAGCTGCTGACATCGGTGCCAGCATGAGGCTCTGTCATACAGATCGACAAAATCGCATCGCCCGAACAAACTTTTGGCAGAATATTATTTTTGATTGAGTCGGGCGCGTAAGTTTCGATGATGCGAGTTTGTACACCGGCTTCACCAAGGACTGCCATAGCGGTGGGGTAGCAAACTTTGGCGATCTCTTCCAGGATCAACGCAGTTTCAAACACAGGCAAGCCCAAGCCACCATATTGCTCAGAGACCGTCATGCCCAGCACGCCGATCTGGGCAAGCTGTTTCATGTTTTCCCACGGAAACGTACCGTCCATGTACTTTGCGGCGCGTGGTTTGAAATCGTTTTGCGCAAGTGCGCGTACGGCTTCAACATATTGCCGTTGACTGTCACTGAGTTTGAAATCCATGCTACTCAATCCTTGATTGGTCTGTCTAAAGTGAAGTTAGTTTAATGCGCGGCGAGCATGGCTTTGATTAAATCGTCAACGCTGGCAAAAACGCGTGCTCCCGCGCCTTCGAGCGCACGTTTTTTTGCGTCAAAGGTGCCAGTATTGCCATGCACCACAGCGCCCGCATGTCCCATCACTACGCCCTCGCGCGCGCCATGCCCGGCGATCACTGCGAACGTCGGCTTGGTGCACTTTGTGTCGATTAAGGCCTGTGCGAACTCTTCTTCTTCAGAGCCGCCAATTTCGCCCACTAAAACGATTTGCTTGGTGCGAGGGTCGGCATTAAAAAAGGGCAGCACTTCAGCAAACCGTGTGCCCTTGCACGCGTCGCCACCTACACCGATCCAAACGCTTTGCCCGAGACCGCAATCCACCAACCGGTGATTGGTTTCGTACGACAGGGTGCCGCTTTTGGCGATAACGCCTACCGAGCCTGGATGCAAAGAGACTGACGGAATAAAACCCAGCTTGGTGCGACCAGGGACAGCGACGCCCGGAGTCGAGGCGCCCACCCAGCGGGCGCCGGCTTGCTGCACCAAAGCGCGAGCCCGGATTGCATCGGCCACGGGCATGCCCTCGGTCACGGTCACAATCAGTTTGATGCCGCCAGCAACGGCTTCGCTGATGGCGGCTAACACTTCAAAGGGGGGCACCATGGCCACGCTGGCCACGGCGCCGGTTGCCTTGACGGCTTCAGCGCAAGACCTAAACACAGGCGCACCGTCTACGTCTTTCAAGTCAGCCGACTTGCTGCCCGCGGGGGCGGTGCCGCCGACAATATCGGTACCATAGGCACGCATCAAGGCGGCATGCTTACGACCCATGCGGCCGGTAATGCCCTGCACAATGGTAGGCAGCGCTGCGGTCGGATCAAATAAAAGTGCTAAAGGATCATTGGGAAAGAGATGAGTTGTCATGCCGCTTGCCCCCTTGCGAGTGCGACGACTTGATCGACCGCTTTCTCTAAATCAGTTTCGACAACCAATGAGGCATTGGCGTTTGTGAGTGTTTGAATGGCGGCCTCAAGACCGTTGCCAATTAAACGAATCACAATTGGGATTTTGATATCTTGTGTTTGTTCGAGTGCGATCAAAATCAGACGCGAGAGCTCTGCCAAATCGGTGACGCCAGCAAAAAAATTCATCAAAATGACTTTGACGTTTTTACCTTCGCCAATCCAGCGAAGCACTTGAATCAGGCGGGTGGGCTCGCCTCGAAATTGACCTGTGCGAATATCGACAAAATTAAAAGGCTTGCAGCCGCGGCGTGTGAGCTCGTCGACTAGTTGCATACTTAGGCCCGCGCCAGTCGTAAGCATACCGACATCACCGTCTTCGTCGAGTCGCACAAAATCAAACCCATGATCGATTTTAAGAGAGGCCTCGGGGTAGGCGTGACCGCGTTCTTTGAGCAAGG
>JBAXLV010000232.1:0-4742 GCA_037134635.1 Alcaligenaceae bacterium | reverse complement strand
GCCCCGGTTCAACCGAGGTGAGTTGCGTCGCGCCAAGCAGCTCGTAGGGCACGCCACATTCTTCGAGCACTTTGATATCGCGCTGTACGGCATCCATTTGGGCTTGCGTGCGAAACAGCTGCAACGTACCCCCGCAACGTTGTTCGTATTGGATCCCAGTGTCTGCACGCAAGGTATCTAGGCAATGGCGACTGTACTCAGCGACACGCATCATGCGCTCTTTGTTGAGTTCGTAGCGGCTGGCCGTGCAGTTGCGCAACATGTTTGCCATCCAACGTAGCTGCCACAGACTACCGTCTAGTTTGATCGCGAGTGGGGCATGCTTTGAGAACATCCATTTAAACGCTTTGAAAGGAATGCCTGGTGCGGCCCAGGGTGTTGAGTAGCCCGGAGAGATTTGCCCAGCATTGGCAAAGCTGGTTTCGTTGGCGACACAGCCTTGGCGATCGATCACCGTGACCTCAGCACCCGCCTGTGCGAGGTAATACGCGCTGGTTGTGCCAATCACGCCTGCACCTAAAACGATAACTTTCATTGCGGTATCCCTGTTGTTCAGCCAATACCGAAAGTGTAGGGATAGTTACCTAGTGTTTTTTTTTGAATTTCAGAGGATTTCTTAGGGAAATCACTTTTTTTGTTGCTTTCATACCCAAAATGTAGAGAAAACTACAGTTTCAGCGATTTAAGGGCAAAAAACCGCTGTAAGTGTTTGACTCTAGGGGACTTCGCCTCTACACTTTGGTTGCAAGATTCTCAAGCGACGCGGTTTTTGTCCCTAGTCGGTCGCCCTTAGTGGTAATCAGTGGTGTCTATCCCTTCCTTGACCATCTAGCACGTTGGGCGTTTTTGCCCGTTTTTTATCTATCAAGGAAGTTCGAAATGGCAACTGGTGTCGTGAAGTGGTTCAATGCCGAAAAAGGTTATGGTTTTATTATGCCTGACGGCGGCGGCAAAGATCTGTTCGCTCACTATTCTGAAATTCGCTCGAGTGGTTACAAAACTCTCGAAGAAAACCAGAAAGTTAGCTTTGAAATTGGTCAGGGCGCTAAAGGCCCATCAGCAACCAACATTCAAGTGCTGTAATCCTTACTGACTGAGCCTACCTAGGTGGGCGGTCTGTAGTTAAACCCTGTATCGCTTTTGTGGTACGGGGTTTTTTTCTAATTGTTTAGCAAGGTGGCCGCTCATGAATTCGGTTTCAGATGCACAAGTACTTTTGACCCGTCGCTCACAAAAATTAGTGCAAGCACCCGGTCCAAGTGCAGAGCAATTACAGACCCTGTTGGCTGCAGCTGTGTGTGCTCCGGATCACTCTGCGCTACGTGCCTGGCGTTTTGCCTTAATTGCGCAGCCTGAAATTGCTGCGTTCACGGATTTGGCGATTGGTGCGACACGGCGTTGGGGTCGCGAGATCACCGCGCAGAAAGAACAGAATACGCGCAAATGGTTGTCGGCCGTGCCTCTGTTAATAGGGCTGGCTTACAAAATTTCGCACGATAACGAAAAAGTCCCAGAGATTGAGCAAACCTTGTCGATGGGTGCTGCCGTGATGAACATTCAGAACGCGGCGCACATGATGGGTTTCTCAAGTTACTGGAGCACGGGTCTGGGCACCTATACCGATGAAGTCCCTGAGGCCCTGGGATTTGATACCCTTGATTATCGCTTTGTTGGCTTTTTGGCAATCGGTACGCCGATTACACCTCCTAATCCTGCACAGCGGCCTGATCCCATGACGCTGACGACGAACTGGAAAGCAAACTAAGCAAGTCGCCCGTTTTAATTTTGAAAGCGTTTCAGTCGCAATGCATTGATGACGACAAAGACGCTAGAAAATGCCATCGCACCTGCGGCAAACATGGGCGACAGCAAGATGCCAAACTTCGGGTACAAGACTCCGGCAGCAACAGGTACGAGCGCAGCGTTATAAGCGAAAGCCCAAAAGAGGTTTTGCCGGATATTGGTCAGCGTGGCACGCGATAAGCCAATGGCCGTCGCGACGCCTGACAAATCATCAGACATCAAGACAACGGACGCTGACTCAATGGCGACATCTGTGCCCGTGCCGATTGCAATGCCGACATCTGCTGTCGCGAGCGCAGGCGCGTCGTTGATTCCGTCTCCGACAAAGGCCACGACAGCACCCGAGTCTCGTCGTGCTTGCAGTACAGCCACTTTACCTTCGGGTCGTATCTCAGCGTGTACTTCGTCAATACCAAGTTGTTGAGCTACGGCTTGAGCCGTGTGGCGGTTATCACCCGTCACCATGACAGTGTGCAGGCCCAGCTTCTTTAACGCGAGCAGCGCACCGAGTGCGCTGGGTTTGATTGGATCTGCGACAGCCATGAGGGCCACCAGATGCCCGTCAACAGCCAGGCAAATCGGCGTTTTACCTTGTTGTCCCCATGTCTCGGTTTGCGCATGCGCATCAGAGGTGTCGACCCCTTCTGTCTGCATGAAGGCTTCTGCCCCCGAACTAATGACATGATCGCCCACCATCGCACGCACCCCAGCGCCGCTAATCGCATTGAAATTTTTAGCAACGGCAACAGGTGCCTGTTCAGCGAGTGCGGCTTGCACAAGTGCATGTGCAATAGGGTGCTCAGAGAGCGCTTGCATCGCTGCGGTCCAGGACAAGAGCGTCGCACGGTCGTAGCTTTGATCGAGTACCACAAAATCTGTAAGTGCTGGTTTGCCCAAGGTTAAAGTACCTGTCTTATCAAAAGCGACAACCTGAACATCGCGTAAGCGTTGTAACGCATCGCCCTGACGAAACAAGACACCGAGTTCAGCCGCCCGTCCGGTGCCAACCATAATCGAGGTGGGTGTTGCCAGACCCATTGCGCAGGGGCACGCGATGATCATGACGGCCACAGCGTTAATGAGTGCATGGCTGAGACTGGGTGTAGGTCCAAGCCAATACCAGATCAGAAATGTCGATAATGAACAGAGAATGATGGCGGGTACAAACCAAGCGGTCACACGATCGACTAACGCTTGAATGGGAAGCTTGGTGCCTTGGGCCGCTTCGACCATCCGAATAATTCGGGCTAAAACAGTATCGCCACCCGTGTGGGTTGCCTGAAAGGTAAAACTATTAGTGGTATTTAGCGTGCCACCTGTGACGCGATCTCCCAGTATTTTGATGACAGGAATTGGCTCGCCTGTGATCATGGCTTCGTCGATGTAAGGCTGGCCTTCAGTGATCACTCCGTCCGTCGCGATTTTTTCTCCGGGGCGAACCAGAATTAAATCACCCGGTTTGACGGCGTCGATTGCAATATCCGTTGGCTGACCATTGATCAAGACACGAGCCTGTCTCGGTTGTAAGCCAATCAGATGTTTAATGGCGGCGCCTGTGCGTCCTTTAGCCCGAGCTTCAAGGGTACGACCTAAAAGAATGAGCGTGACGATGACGGCGGCGGCCTCGAAATATACAAAGCGTGTTCCTTCGGGCAAGATATGCGGCATATAGGTTGCCACCATTGAATAGGCCCAAGCACTTCCTGCGCCTAGGGCAACGAGTGAGTTCATTTCAGGTGCCAAATGCCACAAGGCCGGCAGACCTTTTGTAAAAAAGACGCGGCCAGGTCCAAGTAACACTAAGGTCGTGAGGACAGATTGCGCAAGCCAACTGTTTTGCATGCCGATCGCGTTGTGAACAAATTGATGAACTCCTGGAATTAAATGGGCGCCCATTTCAACGACAAAAACGGGTAGCGTCAGCGCCAATGAAAGCCATAGCGCGCGCAGTAATTGCTTTGTCTCAACGTCGCGCGCATCAGATTCGGCGGTGGATGGGGCGCGTTGTTGCTCAATGACTGAGGCGTCGTAACCCGCTTTGTGTACGGCTGCCATTGCAGCTACGGTTATGCCATTCGTGGCGGTGGCGTTCAAATTGATATGTGCACGCTCGGTTGCCAAATTAACGGTGGCACGGGTTACCCCAGGAACCGCCGCTAACGCTTTCTCAACGCGCAAGACACACGAGGCACAAGTCATTCCTTGTATCGACAGATCTAACGATGGCGTGTTTGAGTTAGCTTGAGGCATTGCGATGGTTCTTTATCAGGATGACAATGCTTTACCTTAGCATTGCTTAACCTTCACGGTATTGATTTAAATCAATTTTTGGCTGCGTTGTATGAAACGCACGGCGTACCTATTTTGGTCGGGTGCTTTTGATCAGGCGCCGGAGATCTGTCGTGACGAGATCGATGGCTTCGGTATCCGAGGCTAATAGACGCGCTTTTCCGAAGCGATCAAAAATAAAGACGCCACGGCTGTGGGTCACGTCATAGATTTCAGTGCCATCACCAGGTTTCGGCTTTTCGATTTGATACGCAATACGGTAGCGTTTCGCCAAGGCAGAAATTTCTTTTTCATTGCCGGTCAGTCCAATGGCATTTTTATTGAAGGCGTCAACATATGCCTGCAGAATGTCAGGAGTGTCTCGGTGAGGGTCGACACTGATAAAGATAATTCGAACGTCTCTGGCCTCATCGCCGAGCTTGACCATCACTTCGGTGAGTTGCGCCATTGTCGTTGGGCAAATATCGGGGCAGCTGGCATAGCCAAAAAATACAAGCGAAGTTTTGTTTTTGAGGCTGTTTTGCGTAACAGTTTGGTTTCCTGCGCCTTTTAACGAAAACTCAAGATCAGGCAAATGGCCGCTTACGTCGTAGAGCGACCATTTTTGCTCAGGTTCTGAACAAGCGGCTAAGAGTGATAGGCCAAAAATG
>JBAXLV010000231.1:0-4771 GCA_037134635.1 Alcaligenaceae bacterium | reverse complement strand
GTTGGGTGTGGTATTCGGTGCGGCCAGTAACGCCAGCGGTAATGATAAGCAAACGGCTAAAGCGGTGCCTGCGATCGACATGGCCAGCGTATCAACCAAAGGCTTTAGCCAATGTCGCCAGCGACTAAAGTCTGGAGGCACCATTTCTGAGGCCAATTGTGCGATCGCTGGTCCGCCCTCGATAAAGCGGGTGAGGTCGAAGAAGCCACAGATCCAAAGTGCCACGAGGCACACCGCAAAGACCGCGAGTACGAGCCTGATTTGACGTCGTTGTGCACTTTGCGCGCTGCTTAGAAGAGCAGCGTATTGCGGGTTGAGTAAGTGAGCGGTGTAGGATGAAGGCATTACTTCATTTTGCCTAGATCAAGCTTTAGGATTTTTGCTGTATCGCGCAAAACATCGTAGGCCTTGTCGTCTGTTGTGACAAAGCCTTCAACGCGAAACGATTTCAGTACCTCTTTGTCTTTAACGTTTAAAAACGCTTCGCGAATGGATTGCTTGAGGGCAGGGGTCAGATTGCCCTGCATCACGATAGGATAGTTCGGGATTGGTTCTGACAAACCGAGTTGCACGATTTTAGTGGGGTCAATCACGTTTTTGCTAACCAGGGTGTCGTAGATGGGTTTTGATAATGCGCCCGCCGGTACTTGCCCGGCTTGCACGGCGCGAGCGACAGCATCGTGTGTCCCTAAAAAGACGGGCTTGTAATCTTTATCGCCATCTAACTGGGCATTCTTCAGCAGATAGGCGCGAGGCGCTAGGTGACTGGATGTCGAGGCCTGGTCGCCAAAGGCGAAGGGCTTGCCCTGAATGTCTGCGAGCGTTTTGACCGCACCCGCCGCATTGGCGATTAAGACCGAGTTATACGTGGGGGCCCCACGCTCGACACCTACTGCAAAGGGCTCGATTTCAGGGGCGCGTGATTTAGCCAGTACGTAAGAAAAAGGCCCGAAGTAAGCCACCTCGATGCGACCAAAGCGCATGGCTTCAATCATCGATGAATAGTCAGTTGTGACGATAATTTCAATTTTCTTGTTAAGCGTGCGCTCTAAATAGTCTTTGAGCGGCTGAGCATTTTGTATCAACGTGGCGGCGTTTTCATCGGGCAGCAGCGCCACGCGTAGCGTTGAAGGGTCACGTCCCTGTGCCATCGCCTGATTAGCCATAAGGCAAAAGAAAACAACCCCAGCAGAAATGAATGAACGACGGCTCATGTTTAGACCTCG
This sequence comes from Alcaligenaceae bacterium, assembly GCA_037134635.1. GTDB lineage: Bacteria > Pseudomonadota > Gammaproteobacteria > Burkholderiales > Burkholderiaceae_B > Zwartia. The sequence continues at coordinate 3,545 of JBAXLV010000231.1, read as the reverse complement.
ATGAGTGGTGATTGTTGAAAAGACACTGGGCTAGGCGCAGGGATCGCTGGCCTTGCCTCAGCACTTGTGTGATGTTGGTACAGGTCTTTAACGAGGCACTCTAAAAGTGCTTGGGGTGGGCCATCAAACACAACGGCGCCCTGTTTAAGCCCAATGATGCGATCGGCAAACTGCCGCGCGAAGTCAACTTGATGCAAGCTTACGACGGCGGTCAATCCATCAGACTTGCAGATATCATGAAGCGATTGCAGTAATCGAAGCGAAGTGTTTGGGTCAAGGCTTGCGATCGGTTCGTCGGCCAACAAGAGTCGCGGTTGTTGAATCAACGCTCTGGCCATCCCCACGCGCTGCTGCTGCCCTCCGGATAGCTGATCGGCACGTGCCAAGGCACGCTCAAGTAAGCCAACACGATCGATCACCGCCAACGCCTGCTCTTTTTCTAAACGCGTCCAGGGGCAAAACATACGCCAACCCGAGTGGTGACCGAGTCGGCCAAGCAATACGTTATTCAGGACACTCAACCGTCCGATCAAATGATGTTGTTGAAAAATCATGCCAGTCTGGCGGCGGTGATGTTTCAAGATCGAGTACTCGGCAAGGTCACCCAGGCCTGTGGCTATGACGTTGCCCGCTGTGGGTTTGACCAGACCGTTTAGCGCGCGTAAAAGTGTAGATTTACCCGCACCAGATGTGCCCAATAAGACTACAAATGAGCCCTGAACAATGTCCAGGTTGGTGCACTTCAGAGCTTTAAGATTATTTTTGTAGGTGACTTCTAAATCCTTGGTGCAAACAACAGAATGAGCCGACACTGGGGTGGTGTTAGACGGCAGTTTTGCAGGATTCATTTCTTCTTTTTGAGTTCACTATTGCTTGAGCGCTAGTTGCGCAGCGGTTCTTTGTGAACCAATTCATTGGTATTATGATGACTTAAGATGACATTTGTGTGACTTGCTTGGTACGAATTAAAGTCGCTGCCCGCGTTCATAAGCACCTACTAGCCTGATGCCTCTAAGAGACTTTTAAAAAAGAGATCCCCATGAATTTGACCCCCGCCCAACTGGCACAGTTTGATAAAGATGGTTACTTGTTTTTTCCAGGCTTATTCACAACTGAAGAGACCAAAACACTGAACGCTGCTGTGCCAGAGCTTTATAGCCGGCGCGAGGCGTTCAATGTGCGCGAAAAAGACAGCGATGCCGTACGCACAAATTTTGCAGCCCATATGTATAGCGAGCCTTTTGCCAAGCTTGGGCGCCATCCACGCATGATCAAGCCTGTTGAAGAACTGTTTGGTGAAAAGCTTTACATGCATCAGTTCAAAATTAACGGCAAGATGGCATTTGAGGGCGATGTTTGGCAGTGGCACCAAGATTACGGCACCTGGTTAAACGACGACATGATGCCGACAGAACGTGCGATGAACATTGCGATTTTTCTGGATGATGTGAATCCCTACAACGGGCCCTTGATGTTTATTCCGGGCAGCCATAAAAAAGGTGTGATTGAAGCTAAACATGATCTCACGACGACAAGCTATCCGCTCTGGACAGTCGATAACGCCTTGATTACCCAACTGGTCGCGCGCGCGGGTGATAAAAATGGTGGCATCGTGAGCCCCACCGGCCCCGCAGGTTCAATGATTCTGTTTCATAGCTGTTTAGTACACGCCTCGGCTAGTAACTTGTCGCCCTGGAACCGCAACGCCGTGTATTTAAGTCTTTGCGCTGTGTCAAACCATATTCGTCGGCACAAGCGTCCTGAATATATTGCCCATCGTGATTTCACACCGATTGAGTGTTTGCCGGATGATTGCCTGACCAAGTCTTATCCAATCGATTTGCCCTGGGGAAAGGGGATGCCGGCCAGCGCACTTGAAACTTCACTTGAAGAATTGCAGGTGCCCGCATGAGTTTACACGCCAAGCTATTAGAGCGTGCCGCCGCAAACCGTCCGATTCGTATTGGTTTGATCGGAGCCGGAAAATTCGGTTCGATGTATCTTTCGCAAATCCCGCGTACGCCTGGCGTGCATCTGGTTGGGATTGCTGATTTATCTCCAGCGGCTGCGCGCACAAATTTGGCACGTGTTGGTTGGGCGCCAGAGCGCCTGCAAGCCAAGTCGTTGGATGACGCAGCTAAAAATGGAACGACCTTTATTTCTGAAGATTGGCAGGCGCTGGTGCGCCATCCACTGATCGATGTGGTGGTTGAATGCACGGGCTCGCCCATGCACGCTGTTGATCACATTCTTGAAGCTTTTGCACATAAAAAGCACGTGGTGAATGTCACTGTAGAAGCTGATGCGTTCTGTGGCCCATTACTGGGCTCGCGCGCCTTGGCTGCGGGTGTGGTCTATTCGTTAGCCTTTGGTGATCAGCCAGCCTTGATCTGTGATTTGGTTGACTGGGCGCGTACCTGTGGGTTTCCGGTTGTGGCGGCAGGACGTGGCCACAAATGGTTGCCGCATTTCTCAGAATCTACGCCTGAAACTGTTTGGGGCTTTTATGGTTTAACCCCCGAGCAAGCCGAGCGTGGTGGCTTGAATCCCAAAATGTTTAATAGTTTTTTGGATGGCTCGAAGCCTTCGATCGAAAGCACGGCCGTGTCTAACGCGACGGGGTTGGGTGTACCTTCAAACGGGCTGCTGTATCCGCCCGCAAGTGTTGAAGATATCCCATTTGTGACAAGACCCATCAGCGAGGGTGGCGTGCTTGAACGTAAAGGCATGGTCGAGGTGATCTCTAGCCTTGAAAAGGATGGTCGAGTGATTCCGTACGATATCCGTATGGGTGTCTGGGTGACGGTTGAGGCTGAAACCGATTACATCAAGAACTGTTTCGAAGAGTACAACGCACACACCGATCCCACAGGGCGTTACTTCACGTTGTACAAACGCTGGCATTTAATCGGGCTTGAAGTGGGGATGAGTGTAGCGAGCGTCGCCTTGCGGGGTGAAGCCACTGGCGTTGCCACCGGTTGGAATGCTGACGTGGTGGCCACCGCAAAACGCGACTTAAAGCCCGGCGACATGCTCGATGGTGAGGGCGGTTATACGGTGTGGGGTAAGTTGTTGCCCGCCTCAACCTCGAAGCGTATGGGTGGCTTGCCGCTTGGGATGGCGCATAACGTCAAGGTTCTGCGAGCTGTCGCAAAAGGGCAGAGCTTGTGTTGGGATGACGTCCAAATGGATCCTAATACCGCCGCCTTTAAGATCCGTCGCGAGATGGAATCGGCCTACACGTTTTAAGCATATGAAAGACGTCTGCCTCTTCTGCGATGCGCAAACGAATGATCGTTCACGTATTGTTCAAGAGAACGAGCTCGCCTACGCGACGCGCGATGCGTATCCAGTAACGCCTTATCACACGCTATTTATTCCAAAGCGCCACACGATCGATTACTTTGGTCTCACCGAGGCTGAAGTCGTTGCGATTCACGCATTGATTCATTCGCAAAAAAAGATAATTGATGCGCTAGATCCAACCATCGGCGGCTACAACATCGGCATGAATTGTGGCGAAATCGCCGGGCAGTCGGTGTGGC
>JBAXLV010000230.1:0-4782 GCA_037134635.1 Alcaligenaceae bacterium | reverse complement strand
CGGCGACCTCGGGATTGCCCTGTCAGACGTTTATGGACTGGCGGCCTTTTTGCGTGACTTTGATATGTATTTTTGTAAGCTGTTTGATGGTGCGCGCCACGATTCTGGAGACCCCTTTGATTGGGGCGAACGCATGATCGCGCACTACGAGGCCAATCGCGTTGATGCCCGAACGAAGACCTTGGTTTTTTCGGATGCGTTAACATTTCCGCGCGCAATTGAATTGACGCGTCGTTTTTCAGGACGTTGCAAAACGGCTTTTGGTATTGGAACCAATCTGACCAATGATTTGGGTCATGAGCCGTTACAGATCGTGATGAAAATGATTCGCTGCAATGGGCAAGCGGTTGCAAAAGTATCAGATGCACCTGAAAAAACGATGTGCGACGACATTGGTTATTTGGCGTACCTGCGCCAGGTATTTGAACTCCCTCCTGTTTGATTGATTGAAGGATTTTTATGAGTAACATTAAACGAGTAAACGTAGGCAAGCGTCTGTCTGACATGGCAGTCTTTAATGGTGTGGCCTATTTGGCTGGTCAGGTCGCAGATGACACGACTCAAGACATTACGGGCCAAACTGCTCAAATTCTTGCCGTGATCGACAAGTTGTTGGCCACTGCGGGTACCGATAAAACCCGCATTCTGATGGCCCAGATTTTTGTTGCCAACATGAAAGAGTTTGACGGCATGAACAAAGCGTGGGATTCCTGGGTAGCCGACGGCAATGCGCCACCTCGCGCGACCATTGAGGCGCGTTTAGCAAGCGCAGACTACAAGGTTGAGATCGTGGTGACGGCCGCGGTCTGATGGTTTACGTTGCCTAGCCTCACGGATTTTGATCTAGACACACTGGTCATCGGCTTAGCACCCGACGATCAGTTAACGGTGCGGCGCGCCTCAGACTGGGTGGCGCCTCGGCTGGCAGAGCAGATCACGGGGGGCGGCGAAACGCTGTTGGCCCATGCAATGGGTACAGCAAAAATTTTGGCCCAGATGCAAGCTGACGCAGCCACGCGTATAGCAGCTGTGTTGATGCTCACCCCCGAAGAGCCAGACTCGATCAGCGCCAAAGCGCGAGCCTCTGATTCAATTGCTGAAACGTTTAGCCCTGAGGTTGCTCAACTTGTGCAGGGAACGCGTGCGCTGTCGCGACTGGGGTCGTTCGCGAGTGGTGCCAGCGCAGGTGCGTTGGATTCGCTTGATCAAAAAGAAATGTTGCGTAAGATGTTGTTGGCGATGGCCGCCGATTTACGGATTGTGTTGATTCGGCTGGCGTCGCGTTTGCAAACATTACGTTGGCTTGCAAACGAGAAAAGACCCTGCGATCCAATGCTCGCGCGCGAAACGCTTGATCTGTACACGCCGCTGGCCAATCGCCTGGGTATCTGGCAGATCAAGTGGGAGATGGAAGACTTAGCCTTTCGTTTTACGGACCCACAGCGCTACAAAGAAATTGCCAAGCTGCTGGAAGAGAAGCGCGTTGAGCGCGAGTCGTTTATCGCCCACGCGATTGAACGTTTAGCCAGCGGATTGGCTGCACGAGGGATTGAGGCCGATGTCTCGGGGCGTCCAAAACATATCTATAGTATTCACAACAAAATGCGCGCCAAGCAGCTCGCATTTAACCAACTGTACGACGTGCGCGCGTTGCGCGTCATTGTTCAAGATGAGCGCGAGTGCTATGCCGTACTTGGACTGGTGCATGAATGGTGGGTTCCCGTCTCTGATGAGTTCGATGACTATATTTCGCGACCCAAGCCCAATGGCTATAAGTCGTTGCACACGGTCGTTTCGGACGAGGCTGGCCGGCCTTTTGAGGTGCAGATTCGCACACGGGCGATGCACGAATTTGCTGAATATGGCATGGCCGCGCATTGGCGCTATAAAGAGGAGCCCCGCGCGGGGCAGGCGGGGGCGGTGCAGGGCTCAGCCATCGCTGAGTACGATCGGCAATTAGCCTGGATGCGTCAACTTTTAGCGTGGAACACCGAAGCAGGCGTGCAGTCTGATGGGCTGCAGCCGGCTAAGCTGCGCCGGGTCACACAGGATCGGATTTATGTTTTGTCGCCGCAGGCGCGCGTAGTCGAGCTGCCCGTGGGGGCGACTGCGATTGATTTCGCGTACCACCTGCAGTCAGATTTGGGCCATCGCTGTCGGGGAGCCCGTATCGATGGGCAGATGGTGCCCTTGCATACCAAACTTGAAACGGGCCAAACCGTCGAGATTGTGACAACAAAATCGGGTGGACCGTCGCGCGATTGGCTCAATCCGCAGTTGGGTTTTTTAGCCAGTCCGCGCGCACGCGCCAAAGTGCGTGCCTGGTTTAACGCGATTGAGCTTGCGCAGCGCACGGCTCAGGGTCAGGCGCTCGTTGAAAAAGAGGTGCAACGGCTCGGTAAAATAGCAATTAATCTCGAGCAACTGGCGCAACAACTAGGCTTTACACGCGCCGACGATTTGTATGTTGCTGCAGCAAAAGAAGAATTTAGTTTGCGCCAACTCGATGCGATGTTTCAACCGACCGCGCTTGAACCTGAGTTGCGTGTTGAAGACCTAATGGTGCACGCGGCGCGTGCAGACAATGCGGGCAGCACCGGTAAGAGTAATGTTTTGGTCGTGGGGGTTGGGTCTTTGCTGACGCAGCTTGCACGCTGCTGCCGCCCTGTGCCGCCCGTTCTGATTCAGGGTTTTGTGACGCGCGGTCGCGGGGTATCTATTCATCGTTCGTCGTGCACCACGTTTGCTGATTTGAGCCGACGCCAACCCGAGCGGCTGATCGAGGTTGCCTGGTCTGCCGCCACGCCCGGCGCAGTCTATCCCGTCGAGGTCACGATCCAGGCGCAAGATCGCCCAGGTCTCTTACGCGATTTGTCTGAAGTTTTTGCGCGGCTGCGTTTTAACGTCACCGCCGTCAATACTCAAACAAAAGCCTCGATTGCATACATGGCCTTTACGGTTGAAATTCGTGACGGTGCCGACTTACAACAGGCTTTGGCGGCCTTGAGCGACGTATCTGGCGTATTTTTGGCGCGTCGGCGTTAGTTAAAAATACGAAGCAGCGTGTGGATTCCAGCTTTTTTTTGAGGTTGACACTGCTAAACTGAGTACTTTCGCGCTAAACAGACAGGCCTGCTTGGTCGGGACTGGCTGTTGGGGCAAAACGTGCAGGGCATATGGTTGCCCACACAGCTTGGTTCGATCCGGAGATCTGATCTTGAAACCCTATGATTTTCCCGATGCAAAAGGGCATTTTGGCCCCTATGGTGGTGTGTTTGCTGCTGAAACGCTGATGCAGGCCATTGAAGAGTTGCGCTTGTCTTATGACAAGTATCGTAACGATCCTGAGTTCGTCGCCGAATTCGAATACGAACTGAAGCATTTTGTCGGTCGCCCGACTCCGGTCTACCATGCTCGCCGCTGGTCAGAAGAACTCGGAGGCGCCCAAATCTGGTTCAAGCGCGAAGATCTGAATCACACCGGCGCACACAAAATCAACAATAGCCTGGGTCAGGCGCTGTTAGCGCGTCGTATGGGTAAAAAGCGGATCATTGCTGAAACCGGTGCGGGTCAACATGGTGTTGCAACCGCGACTGTCTGCGCCCGTTACGGAATGGAGTGCGTGGTCTACATGGGGATTGAAGACGTCAAGCGTCAATCGCCTAATGTGTTTCGCATGAAGTTGCTCGGTGCGACCGTGGTGCCTGTGACCTCGGGTTCACGCACTCTGAAAGATGCGCTCAATGAGGCCATGCGAGACTGGGTCACCAACGTTGAAAACACGTTCTACATTATTGGCACGGTTGCGGGTCCTCATCCTTATCCGATGATGGTGCGTAATTTTCACTCTGTAATCGGCAAAGAGTCGATTGAGCAAATGCCTTTGTACGCGGGTAAGCAGCCTGACTATGTGCTGGCGTGTGTGGGTGGTGGGTCTAATGCGATGGGTATTTTTCACCCCTATATCCCGGACGAGCAGACCAAGTTGATTGGTGTCGAAGCGGCCGGAGAAGGCGTGGAAACCGGCAAACACTCGGCCACACTCTCAGCGGGCAAGGTCGGCGTGTTGCACGGTAACCGTACCTATGTGCTGCAAGACGAGAACGGTCAAGTGGCTGAAACGCATTCGGTGTCAGCGGGTCTTGACTACCCAGGTGTAGGCCCAGAGCATGCCTGGCTGAAAGATAGCGGTCGTGCCTCGTATGTCAACGTCACCGATGACGAAGCGCTCAAGTTTTTTCATCACTGCTGCCGCATCGAAGGCATCATCCCTGCGCTCGAGACGTCTCATGCGCTGGCGTACGCGGCCAAGTTGGCGCCTACACTGTCTAAAGACAAGGTGATCCTGGTTAACTTGTCAGGTCGTGGCGACAAAGATATCAACACTGTGGCGCAACGCGCTGGCATGGTGCTTTAAAGGTTTTTATATCAATGACTCAATACCCTGATCGCATCGCTGCAGCTTTTGCGCGTGCTGCAGAGCAAAAGCGCGCTGCACTGATCCCGTATATCGCGGCGGGCAACCCCTTGCCTGCAACGACCGTTCCTTTGATGCATGCTCTGGTCAAAGCCGGGGCCGATGTGATCGAGCTTGGGATTCCATTTTCGGATCCGATGGCCGATGGCCCAATCATTCAGCGTGCAGCCGAGCATGCGATTGCTCAAGGCGTAGGCTTACGTCATGTGTTGGCCATGGTGGCTGATTTCAGAACCACCGATCAGCAGAAGCAACGGATGCTCCACCACTTGGAACCCGGCGGTCATGAGATCCATCTCGTTCTC
>JBAXLV010000229.1:0-4806 GCA_037134635.1 Alcaligenaceae bacterium | reverse complement strand
ATAAAGTGTTTGCCCGACCGCATCGCCGTTCACGAGCACTGCATTCATCGCACCTTCAACATTGGCCAACAAAGATTTGATTGGCACCAAGGCAGGATGCACTCTAAGCTCTATGCCTTGAGGACGCCGTTTGCAAATGCCCAGCAACTTAATCCGATAGCCCAGACGCTCGGCCAATTTGATATCTTCAGCAGCAAGCTTTGAGATCCCTTCGATATACGCCTTGTCAAACTGCACAGGGATACCGAAGGCCAGTGAAGCAAGCAGGGTCAGCTTATGGGCTGCATCAACCCCTTCTATATCAAAGGTCGGATCCGCCTCTGCATAACCCAGCTTTTGCGCCTCAGCCAATACCGTGGCAAAAGACAAGCCGCGCGACCGCATTTCAGACAAGATGAAATTTGTAGTGCCGTTAATGATGCCCGCCACCCATTCAATACGATTGGCCGTCAAGCCTTCGCGAATCGCTTTGATAATGGGGATTCCGCCTGCAACCGCAGCTTCAAAGGCCACCATAACGCCACGCGCTGATGCCGCCGCAAAGATTTCTGTACCGTGTTTGGCCAACAAAGCTTTGTTGGCCGTAACGACATGCTTACCCTGAGCGATTGCCTCAAGTACGAGTTCACGCGCTAGCGTGTCACCACCTATCAGTTCGACCACAATGTCAATCGAAGGGTCACGCACGACGGCAAAAGGATCGGTACCAACCACTAAAGCTGGGCCGAGTAACTGGCGAGCTTTGGCCACGTCGCGCACGGCAACGCGGGTGACCTCAATGGTGCGTCCGGCTCGCCGTGCGATTTCTAGTGCATTACGCGCTAAGACTTTGTAGGTGCCACCGCCTACGACGCCCAAACCTAGCAGACCAACTTTGATTGAATCCATTAAAGCAAACCATCCTTGCGAAACATTTCTTTAATACCCCGAACAGCCTGCCGGGTGCGTTGTTCGTTTTCAATCAAGGCAAAGCGCACGTACTCATCGCCGTAATCACCAAAGCCGATCCCGGGCGACACGGCCACTTTAGCCTCTTCGAGAATCCGTTTAGCAAACTCAAGCGATCCCTTGGCACGATATTGCTCGGGAATATGTGCCCAAACATACATTGAGGCTTTGGGATTTTCAACCATCCAGCCCGCCTCATGCAAACCCTTAACTAGGACATCGCGACGACTTTGATATTTTTGAACGACTTCAGCGACACAATCTTGAGGGCCGTCGAGTGCTGCAATCGACGCCACCTGAATGGGAGTGAAGGTTCCGTAGTCGTGATAACTTTTGATGCGCGCCAGGGCGTTAACTAACTCGGCATTGCCCACCATAAAACCCACCCGCCAACCTGCCATGTTGTAGCTTTTGCTCATGGTAAAAAATTCAACAGCAACCTCTCGGGCACCCGGCACCTGCATAATAGAGGGCGCCTGATAACCATCAAAGCAAATATCGGCATAGGCTAAGTCGTGCACCACAATAATATTATGCTCGCGCGCCAACGCGACAACGCGTTCAAAAAACGATAAGTCAACGCACTGGGCCGTGGGATTGCTTGGAAAACCCAGAATCATCATTTTGGGTTTCGGGATTGATTCACGAACAGCGCGTTCGAGCTCTTGAAAAAAATCACTACCCGGCGTCATACAGACTGAGCGAATATTTGCCCCGGCAATCACTGCGCCGTAGATGTGAATGGGATAACTCGGATTGGGCACCAAAACCGTATCGCCCGCGTCAAGCGTCGCAAGCATCAAATGCGCCAACCCCTCTTTTGACCCAATCGTCACGATTGCTTCAGAATCGGGGTCAAACTGCACCTGATAACGACGGGCGTACCAGTCGGTAATGGCCTTGCGCAAACGCGGGATCCCCTTTGACACCGAATAGCCGTGGGTGGTGGGACGCGTGGCTGCCTCGACGAGTTTCTCAACGATATGGGGTGGTGTGGGGCCATCAGGGTTACCCATCGACATGTCGATGATGTCTTCACCACGATGGCGCGCCGCCATTTTGAGCTCAGCCGTAATATTAAAGACATAAGGTGGCAAACGCTCAATCCGTGGAAACCTCTTCATCGTGCATCCTTGTTCGTAGGGCTAGGCAAAAACAGAGCTGCCATCACTAAGCAATCCTGACATCTATTAGACCTCAAGTCACTCATTTGCGCTGCAGCAAAACCATCTAATCTAGCTCAACCCAGCCTGTCTCGCAAATCGTGCTGAAAAGTCATAAAAATTTAATGTAATTGTCTCTAAAACGCCGCACCACACTCAACACAAACACCAACCGATTGCGCTATAGTCTGACGAACATGCCGAGGTATTGATTGAAGCTTCACACAGATACGGATTCGGCAATGAATACCGTCACCGGCTACGGCGACGGTTTTGTCGAAGTAAATAAAGTTCGCTTTAACCACGCGATTGCCTTCGGGCCCCTCGGCGAAATCGCCCGGTGGCCGACTCTGAATCCCAGCGATATCTCTTCTGAACTGCTTTTAGCAGCGGCCAAGCTTAGCCTGGCCCCGCTTGACCCGATGGCTTTTCTTGAGTCAGACGAGGCAGCGATCCCACAGGTGCTCGGAGATAAACCCGAGGTCTTGCTGGTCGGAACTGGCGCCCGGCAACAGATGCTTGCGCATCACATCATCGCACCCCTCTTAAAAATTGGAGTGGGCGTTGAAAGCATGACCACGCAAGCTGCCGCCCGCACTTTTAACATCTTGATGGCCGAAGGCCGCCAAGTCATCGCTGCTTTGATTCCTGAATAAAAAACTATGACCGCTAAAAAAATTGCCGACCTTTCACCAGATCAACTTGGAAAACCCGCCCCAGCCTTCACTGTTCAAAGCACCATCGGCCAAATCACACTTGAACAATGCCTCGGACGCGCCATCGTGTTGTACTTTTACCCTAAAGACAACACGCCGGGCTGCACCACCGAGACTGAAAACTTTCGCGATCTGCACAACGATTTTTTGCTAGCGAATTGTGCAATCGTCGGGGCTTCGCGTGACTCGCTGAAATCGCACGAAAACTTTAGTAGCAAGCTTGGTTTGCCATTTCCGCTGATTGCAGATCCTGATGAAACCCTGTGCTCGCTCTATCAGGTGATGAAACTTAAAAATATGTATGGCAAACAGGTGCGCGGCATCGAGCGCAGCACTTTTTTAATTGATACAAAAGGTAATCTCGCGCGTGTATGGCGCGGCGTCAAAGTGCCTGGGCATGCGCAAGAGGTACTTGAAGCCGCTCGTGCACTGGCCCGATGCGAGTAGATGTTTTGTTTGACTGATTTCTTTAATCACCTTTCTGGGGACTGCCTTTTATGCCTTTGCCGAAACTGCCAACACGCCCTGCCGCTATTTTAGATCTTGCTGCCGTCGAATCCAGTTCAACAGTATCCGCGCGACAAGTAGAAGAAATACAACCTGAGCTAGAGGGCCTGGCCGTCGTACAACCGGCACATCTGAAAATCATACAAGCACCCGCTGAGCACGCCATTGCTCCCACCACGACAACACGTCACAACCCCTTGCACGATATACACGCGCGCAGCGCAAGCGCAACGCCGACGGCATCTAAAAAATCAGCGCATCCCGTCGCCATACGCGGCAATAAACGCGCCGGCAATAAGGCTGCGAGTAGTGGCATCAGCAAACTATTTGTGCTTGACACCAATGTGTTGTTGCATGATCCCAGTTCTTTATTTCGCTTCGAAGAACACGATGTTTTTCTGCCGATGATGACGCTCGAAGAGCTTGATCATCAAAAGAAAGGCATGACTGAAGTCGCGCGCAATGCCCGTCAAGTCAGCAGGTCACTGGACACGCTGGTTGGAGACCATACCAAACTTGACGAGGGCTTACCGCTAGATGGCTTGGGCCACAAGGATGCAACCGGACGCCTGTTTTTTCAAACCAAGGCAATGTCGGGGACCCTGCCGCCCGACCTACCGATGGGCAAAGCCGACAATCAAATTTTGAGTGTTGTGCGTTCGCTGCAAGAGCAATTTGCAACGCGTCAAGTCGTACTGGTTTCTAAAGACATCAATATGCGCCTGAAGGCGCGCGCCTTGGCGATGGCTGCAGAAGACTACTTTAACGACCACGTACTTGAAGACTCAGACCTGCTCTACACCGGCGTGTTGCAACTTCCTGAAAACTTTTGGAACAAACACGGCAAAGGTGTCGAATCTTGGCAACAAGGCGGTATCACGTTCTATCGTATCAGCGGCCCCCTGTGCAGCCAGTTCATGATCAATCAGTTTGTATTTTTTGAAGGACCCATGCCACTGTACGCGCAGGTGCGTGAAGTCAGCGGAAAAACTGCCGTCTTGGCCACCCTGCGTGATTACACGCATGGCAAAAACAATGTCTGGGGTGTGACCTCACGTAATCGCGAACAAAACTTTGCCATGAACTTGCTGATGAATCCCGAATGCGACTTTGTGTCTTTACTTGGACAAGCAGGTACGGGCAAGACCTTGATGACGCTCGCGGCAGGCTTGGCTCAAGTGCTTGAGACTAAACGCTATACCGAAATTATCATGACACGCGTGACCGTACCGGTGGGCGAGGACATCGGCTTTTTACCTGGCACTGAAGAAGAAAAAATGATGCCCTGGATGGGTGCGCTTGAAGATAACCTCGACGTGTTAAACATGGGTGAAACGCAAGGCGGCGTTGGAACCGCGCACGGCACGCAGGGTAACGAGTGGGGTCGCGCAGCCACCATGGACCTCATCCGCTCAAAGATAAAAGTCAAATCGTTGAACTTTATGCGCGGGCGCACCTTCTTAAATAAATAC
>JBAXLV010000228.1:0-4817 GCA_037134635.1 Alcaligenaceae bacterium | reverse complement strand
CAGACCGAAACAGTTATAGTTATCCACAGACTCGTCAGATTCTTCACAATAGATTCACACTATTCGATCCCCTCAAAGGAGCATGCCATGACTTCACGTCGTCAGTTTATCGGCCAATCGGCAATTGCCGCTTCAAGTTTGGCTTTTCCGTTATTAGGACGCGCGCAACAGAAGGCCTTAAAAATTGGGGTTATTCATCCTGTGACCGGTGCCTTAGCCTACTCAGGACAACAATGCCGCGAAGGGGTGGTCATGGCAATCGAAGACCTCAATCAATCCGGAGGTATTAAGTCCTTAGGAGGTCTTAAACTCGAGGCATTACTCGGTGATGCGCAATCTACACCGCAGGGGGGGACAGCCGAAGTTGAAAAGATGAACGAAGCCGGCGTCAGTGCGATCGTTGGTGCGTACGCCTCAGCGATTTGCCTAGCCACCACGCAAGCAGCAGCCAAGTACAACCTACCCCATGTCGTAGATGTTGGTGTGGCAGATCAAATTGTCGAACGAGGCTTAAAGAATACCTTTCGCTTTGGTCCTGGCTACAAGAAATGCGCCGAAGTATCGGTATCAAATTTGCAGTTACTCAACGCATCAGCAGGCCAGCCCGCTAAGACCGTGATGATCATTCATGAAGAATCGTTGTTTGGTACCGGTACCGCAAACTTGCTTGCAACCGAATTACCTCGCCATGGCTTCGAAGTCAAAGAGATCATCAAACATGCCAACCCTACGCGCGACTTTAATAATATCTTGCTGCGGATGAAGCAAGTCAATCCAGATATTGTGATTCCTGCCAACTATTACAACGAATACGTGTTGCTGCTTCGCACGATGCAACAACAAAAATTTACGCCCAAAGCGGTCTATTCAGTTTTAGGCGGCGCCGCCTCAAGCTATAAGTTTGTCAAAGAATATCCAGAAGCGGCGAATGGAATTATCGACTGTAATCACTGGTTCAACCCTCATGACAAACGCGCTCAAGCACTTAAAAATCGTGTCGATGCAAAAGGCCTATTCTTTAGCTACGAATTGTTTATGTCATACACCGCGATGACCCTATTGGCTGACGCCATAGAGCGAGCAAAATCGACTGATCGCGCAGCGATCACTGAGGCCCTGAGCAGCAGCACCTTCTCTGATCACTTCATGCCTTATGGCGCAACGCAGTTTATAAACGGCCAAAATACGGGTGCGCAACCCTTGATGACTCAAGTGGTCAAAGGTGATATTAAGGTCATCATCCCGAACAACTACCGCGAAACTGACCCTCTCTTCCCAATGAAAGGCTGAACCGCAAGCAGACATCAGGCCGTGTTTGATTTTTCTATTTTGTTTGCGTCGGTGCTCAACGGCATTACCATGGGTGCCGTCTATGCATTGATCGCGCTTGGTCTGACTTTAATTTACGGTGTATTGCACATCATCAATTTTGCCCATGGCGCCTCACTGATGGTGGCTTTATACGGGGTTTACTTTTTAAAACAAAAACTGAATATCGATCCATACTTAGCGCTACCTATAGTCGCACCTGCGATGTTTGCTTTTGGCTATGGACTACAACGCATCGTCATTAATAGAGCGAGTCACGGCAAAGACGAAAATATTTTATTAGTGACACTTGGTATCTCCATTGTTCTAGAAAATCTAGCACTGTTATTTTTTAAATCAGACACGTACAGTATCGATACCGCCTACACCCTGGCTACCATCTCGATTGGCCCAGCAGTCGTTCCTTTATCTAAAGTCATTGCTTTCGTTGGCGCACTAGCCGTTTCTTCGATTCTTTTGATCATCATGCATCGCACTGATCTGGGCCGAGCGATACGCGCGGTCGCTAAAGAAAAACAGGGCGCTCGCCTGATGGGGATCGATGTCGATCACGTATACGCGCTGTCTTTTGGTATCGGTCTGGCCTGTTTAGGTGCTGCCGCCTGTTTTCTATTGCCGGCCTATTATGTCAATCCATTAGTGGGCAATGGCTTCGTCTTGATCGCCTTCACAATTGTGGTTCTTGGTGGCATGGGCAGCTTTGTGGGCGCACTGCTAGGCGGTTTATTGATCGGAGTCGTTGAGTCAATCGGAGGCTTAGTTCTAGGGGAATCTCTTGGACAAGTTGGCATTTTTATAATTTTTATCGCCGTGCTGTTGTTTCGGCCACAAGGCCTATTCGGATCCCGCCAATGAAAGACATACGCCTGATCGCGCTCTTCACAGTCACAGTGGCCCTAATCCCGGTCTTTATACGATCGGGCGTTGTTCTCAATTTTTTAATGATGGGCCTATACGCCACCCTGCTTGCCCAAGCCTGGAATGTACTAGGCGGTTTTGGCGGGCAGTTCTCGTTTGGTCACGCATTATTTTTTGGTACGGGTGCTTATGTACAGGCCATCGCTCAGCTGCAGTTGGACGTGAATCCCTGGTGCGCGCTATTGCTTGCAATGGCTGTGGGTAGTACGGTCGGCGCTTTTGTTGGCGCAGTCTCGTTTCGCTTTGGTTTAAAAGGCTCTTACTTCGCTTTAATTACGTTGGCATTTGCCGAAGTTTTTCGTATTGTGGCGTTGTCAGTCCCATTTACCGGCGCGGGCGTTGGTTTAATGCTACCCCTGCGGGAGGCAACTGCAAACATGCAATTTAGTTCACGCTCGGGCTACATATGGCTCATCTTGGGTCTTGTAACGCTCGCACTTTTAATGACGGCTTGGCTACGGCATTCTCGTTTCGGCGCCTATCTTCAAGCCGTGCGTGATAATGAAGACGCTGCGCGTGCAATTGGCGTGAATGCTTCAAGCACCAAGCTTTGGGCAACAATGATGTCAGCGATGCTCATGGCCGCCGCCGGTGCCTTCTATTTTCAAGTATTTCAGTACATTGACCCAGGCTTAGCTTTTGGTCCGCACACCTCAGTCGAAGCGTTGGTCGGCGCAATTGTTGGTGGAATGGGAACCTTGTGGGGCCCGCTGTTAGGCGCTTTGGTGTTACATGTTTTGAGTGATTTAACCCGAAACTTGTTCGGCCAGTTGCCTGGCATCAGCATGGTCGTGTATGGCAGCGTACTGATCCTGATTATGCTGTTCTTACCACGTGGGATCAGTGGGGTTGGATCGTCTTGGCACACTTTGTTTAAAAATAACAGACACGAATTATGAACTTGTTAAGCGTACATAACCTGTCACGCACGTTTGGCGCGGTGCACGCCGTTCAAAACGTGAGTATGACTGTGCCCAGGGGTAGTTTGACTGCCTTAATTGGTCCAAACGGTGCAGGTAAAACAACGCTTTTTTCCTTGATCTCCGGATTCTCCCTTCCCGATTCTGGGAAAGTCATCTTTGATGGCAAGGACATCACAGGACAAGCGCCACATCGGAGCGCGTCACTCGGCTTAACACGCACTTTTCAAATCGTTCAACCCTTCGCGGCTCAAACTGTACGTGAGAATATTGCGGTCGGCGCACAT
Source organism: Alcaligenaceae bacterium (assembly GCA_037134635.1). GTDB lineage: Bacteria > Pseudomonadota > Gammaproteobacteria > Burkholderiales > Burkholderiaceae_B > Zwartia. The sequence goes on along the minus strand of JBAXLV010000228.1, from coordinate 1,363 downwards.
CTACATCACCCTAAGCGCAGCGAAGCGCTGCGTTCTGCACAGGCTGTGGCGCAACGCGTAGGCTTAGCCGCTTTGCTAGACAAGCCCGCTAAAGATTTAACGGTCGCTGGGCGCAAAAGACTTGAATTAGCGCGTGCTTTAGCGACTCAGCCCAAGCTTATTTTGCTAGATGAAGTACTGGCGGGACTCAACCCCCAAGAAATCCAAGAGATGCTGCCTGTCGTACAAGGGTTGGTAGAGGGCGGGATCACCGTGCTAATGATCGAACACGTGATGCAAGCCGTGATGAACTTAGCACAACAGGTTTGGGTGCTTGCGCATGGGCAACTGATTGCTCAGGGCACGCCAAGCGAGGTCACACAAAATCCGCAAGTCATCCAAGCCTATTTGGGTCACGGTGCTGCCGCCCGTCTACAAAAAATATCGCAGAAGACCCAATGAGTGAGCTCTTACGCCTTGAGGCCTTGTATGCCGGTTATGGTGCGGTCGAAATTTTACGTGGCATTGACTTGCACATTGGGGCGGGCGAACTCGTCGCGCTACTTGGTAGCAATGGTGCGGGCAAAACCACGCTCAATACCGTCCTTTCCGGCTTATTGCCAAGCACCTCAGGCTCTGTGAAGTTTGACGGCCTTGATGTTACCAATACGCATTACCGACGAATCGTGCAGCTTGGTTTAATACAGGTACCTGAAGGTCGCAAGATATTTCCTAATCTCAATGTTCTTGAAAATCTCGGACTCGGTGCCTTTACACGCGCGCGTTCGAATCGTGCACATAACTTAGAGTACGTATTCGATATTTTTCCACGCTTACGCGAACGACAGACGCAACTTGCAGGCACCATGAGTGGTGGTGAACAGCAGATGCTTGCAATTGGCCGCGGCTTGATGGCAGAACCAAAGCTTCTTATCTTAGACGAACCATCCTTAGGCCTATCCCCCTTATTGGTTGAAGAAGTGTTCTCGTTAATTGCTCGACTACGTGGTAATGGCTTAGCCATTTTGCTGGTTGAACAAAACGTAGCGCAATCGCTTGAGATCGCTGACCGTGCGTACGTATTAGAAAATGGCAGCATTCGTTTCTCAGGCACAGCAAACGAGCTACTGAGCAGCGACACTCTACGTCAAGCATACCTAGGCTTATAAAAACTATGACTCATCCTACGCCTGAGCAAGCGCTCGACCCAGTCACTCTGGCTGTATTAAAAGGCCGCTTAGAACAGATCGCTGACGAGATGGATGCGACGCTTTATCGCAGTGCATTTAACCCCATCATTGCCGAGGCACACGACGCTTGTCACGGGCTCTACGACGCACAAAGCGGTGATACCTTGGTACAAGGAAAATCTGGGTTACCGGTC